>NZ_PUGA01000015.1:0-64603 GCF_003236725.1 Pantoea sp. ARC270 | reverse complement strand
AGGGTGTAAAAATCGGGCTGAGTGTATGAAGCCATCAGCGGGACTGACAAGTGAGATTTCTCTGCATCCTGCCGCTATTCATCTTTGCTGACCAGACTTAACATTTTACAGTCAGTAATCTGCTCTTTTCTCAACATCCCGACCGATTTGCAGACGAAACTATTTGTGCAAAACGGGAGGGCGAACGCTTTACAGCCTGGCATTTTTTGCGCATTGTGAGCGCATCACATTTACAGGATACCGACATGACTCTCTCTCAGGCTGCTCTCAGCGACATCCTTTCCCGGCGCGACTGGGAAAACCCGGTAGTGACCTCGCTGCATCGGCTGGATGCCCACCCGCCCTTTGCCAGCTGGCGCGATGAAGCCGCTGCGCGTGATGACGCCCCGTCCGCCTCACTGCGCAGTCTCAACGGTGAGTGGGGATTCAGTTACTTTGCGCAGCCTGAAGCGATTCCCGCCAGCTGGTTACTGCAGGATCTGCCGGATGCCGGTACGCTTCCGGTGCCGGCCAACTGGCAGATGCACGGCTATGACGCGCCCATTTATACCAACGTGCAGTATCCGATCCCGGTCGATCCGCCACGGGTACCGGCAGCAAACCCGACCGGATGTTACTCGCTCACATTCAGCATTGAAGCCGCCTGGCTGGAGACGGGACAGACGCGCATTATTTTTGACGGCGTTAACTCCGCCTTTCACCTCTGGTGCAACGGTCACTGGATTGGCTACTCCCAGGATAGTCGGCTGCCCGCTGAATTTGACCTGAGCGAGGTGCTGCGTCCCGGTAAAAACCGGCTGGCCGTGATGGTGCTGCGCTGGAGCGATGGCAGCTATCTGGAAGATCAGGACATGTGGCGCATGAGCGGTATTTTCCGCGACGTCACCCTGTTGCATAAACCCCGGGTTCATCTGGCTGACGTTCAGCTGGAAACCCGACTCAGCCCGGAATTTTGCCGTGCGGATCTGCGCGCGCAGGTGCGTGTCGCGCTGCCTTCCGCCGTTACCTCACGCTATCAGCTGCGTCTGACGCTGTGGCAGGGCGAGCAGCAGATTGCACAGTGTCAGCAGCCGCTGGGCAGCGCCATCATCGATGAACGCGGCCACTATCCCGAACGCGCCCTGCTCAGCCTGCCGGTTGAGCGGCCTGACCTCTGGAGCGCGGAGACGCCTCATCTCTACCGCGCCACGCTGGCCCTGCTGGATGAGCAGCAGCAGTTAATCGAGGTGGAAGCCTGGGATGTCGGTTTCCGCCAGGTCACTATCGACAATGGCCTGCTGTGCCTGAACGGCAAACCGCTGCTGATCCGCGGCACTAACCGTCACGAGCATCACCCTGAACGGGGTCAGGTAGTGGATGAGGCGATGATGCGCCGCGACATCATGCTGATGAAGCAGCACAATTTTAATGCGGTCCGCTGCTCGCACTACCCCAATCATCCGCTCTGGTACCGGCTGTGCGATCGGTACGGGCTTTATGTGGTGGATGAGGCCAACATTGAGACCCACGGCATGCAGCCCATGAACCGGCTCTCTGACGATCCGCGCTGGTTTGCCGCCTACAGCGAGCGGGTCACGCGCATGGTGCAGCGTGACCGTAACCACTGCTGCATTATTATCTGGTCGCTGGGCAACGAGTCCGGTCATGGCGCAACGCACGACGCGCTTTACCGCTGGGTGAAAAGCAGCGATCCGACCCGTCCGGTTCAGTATGAAGGCGGCGGTGCGGATACCGCCGCGACCGATATCATCTGCCCGATGTACGCCAGGGTGGATCAGGATCAGCCCTTCCCGGCGGTGCCGAAATGGTCACTGAAAAAGTGGATTGGACTGCCGGGCGAAACGCGCCCGCTGATCCTCTGTGAATATGCTCATGCGATGGGCAACAGCTTTGGCGGCTTTGCGAAATACTGGCAGGCTTTCCGCCAGTTTCCGCGCCTGCAGGGCGGTTTCGTCTGGGACTGGGTGGATCAGAGCCTGACCCGCTATGACGATCAGGGAGAGCCCTGGCAGGCCTATGGCGGCGACTTTGGCGATACACCCAACGATCGTCAGTTCTGTATGAACGGGCTGGTGTTTGCCGACCGTACACCTCATCCGGCGCTCTATGAGGCGCAGCGCGCCCAGCAGTTCTGGCAGTTCACGGTCGATCCCGACGATCCGCTGAGCTTTACGGTCAGCAGCGACTACCTGTTCCGCCACAGTGATAATGAAGTGTTGCGCTGGCGCATAGAGCAGGCCGGCCAGGTCGTGGCGCAGGGTGATATTCCGCTTGATATCCCCGCGCAGGGCCAGCAGCGGATCACCCTGCCCTCCCCGCCTCCGTTGCAGGGCGAATGCTGGCTGAATGTTGCCGTGCATCAGGTGCAGCCGACCCGCTGGAGCGAAGCTGGCTGGCGTGTCGCCTGGGATCAGTGGGCGCTCCCCTCCGCGCTGGCACTGCCTTCCCTGCCGGAAACCGGTGAGGCACCGCAGCTGCACGATAACGACCGTGAGATTGTCGTCACCCACCGGCAGCAGCGCTGGCAATTTTCCCGTCACAGCGGCGAACTGGAACAGTGGTGGGTGGATGACGAGCCGACGCTACTGACGCCGCTTCAGGCGTGCTTTATCCGCGCGCCGCTGGATAATGACATCGGCACCAGCGAAGCGGAACGGATCGATCCCAACGCCTGGTCGGAGCGCTGGAAAGCGGCGGGCTATGACCAGATGCAAAGCCAGCGGATAGCGATTGCGGCCGAAACGCTGACCCAGGCGGTGCAGATTGAGACGCTGCACAGCTGGCACGCCGGGGGGCAGCTCGCCTTTATCAGCCGGATACGTTTTCTGATCAATGCACAGGGGGAGCTGACGCTGCAGCTTTCCGTTGAGCAGTCCCGCGGTTTACCGCCGCCAGCGCGCATCGGGCTACGCTGCGCGCTGGCGACGATCCCTCAGCAGGTGAACTGGCTCGGCCTCGGTCCGCACGAAAACTACCCTGACCGCCAGCTGGCCGCACAGTTTTCCCGCTGGCAGTTACCGCTGGATCGGCTCTTTACGCCCTATGTTTTCCCGGGTGAGAACGGCCTGCGCGGCGGCACCCGTCAGCTTGATACCGGCAGCTGGCAGGTCAGCGGGGATTTCGCTTTCTCGCTGAGTCGCTTTAGCCTGGAGCAGCTGCGGGAGACGTCACACCGCCACCTCCTGCGCCCGGAAGCGGGCTGCTGGCTGCATCTGGATGCGTACCACATGGGCGTGGGCGGCGATGACTCCTGGAGTCCCAGCGTCAGTCCTGAGTTTCTGCTGACTCAGCAGCGCTGGCAGACGGAACTGACGATTTGCCAGCCGACGCGGGCAGCACGGTCTTCGGACGACGGTAAACGCGCTTCAGAAACAGCACATTAATCAGCACCACCACGGCGGTGGCAAAAAAGACCCAGCGGAAACCTGCCATCGCCGACACCGCCCCGCCCAGCAGCGGACCGGCAACGTTGCCGAGATACATAAACGACTGGTTGTAGCCGAAGATCCGCCCCGTAATGTTGTCGCGTGAATGGCGCACCAGCAGGGTCTGCACCGCAGGCATCATCGCACCATCGGCGAAGCCCAGCAGAAAGCGCAGCACGCCCAGCTGCGTTGCGCTGGTCACAAAGGACATGGCGATAAACAGCAGTAGCGAGATCGCCATCGTCGCCAGCAGAATACGCTGTGTACCGATGCGATCGCCGAGTCGCCCCAGCCGGGGTGCGGCCAGCAGAGCGGACACGCCGGGCAGCGCGGCGATCACCCCGCTGAGAAACGCGATGTTCTCCGCATGGGGCGCCAGCTCCCGCACAAACAGCGTCAGGATGGGGTTAACCGACCCGTTACACATCTGAATCACCAGAGTGGTAAAGAACAGGCAGAGCACCAGTCTGGGGTTATCCAGCGAGCGGAACACCTCGCGTCCGCTGAGCTTCTCCTTTTTACTCACCGGGGTGTAGCCGGTCTCTTTAATCAGGAAGAGTGTGACCAGAAAACTGACCAGCAGCAGAGCTGCGGTGACCATGAAGACCATGCGCAGCCCCACCCCGTCAGCCAGCAGCCCGCCCAGCATCGGTCCCAGAATCACCCCGCCAATCTGGCCGGTAGAGACACAGCTTAGCGCCCAGCCGCTGCGTTCACGCGGCACCTGAGCGGCCACCAGCGCCATGGCGTTGGGGATATAGCCGGAGGTCAGCCCCATCAGGGCGCGCAGCAGCAGCAACTGCCAGGCTTCGGTGACGAAAGCCTGCAGCAGGATCACGATCCCCATGCCAGCAGCGGCGCGCAGCAGCATCAGTTTCCGCCCTTTGCGATCGGCCAGGCTGCCCCACAGCGGCGCAACCGCCGCTGAGATCACAAAGGTGATGCTGAACGTCAGTCCCGACCAGAGGCTCAGTGAGGTGCCGCCGGTGACGCCCAGTTGCTCAAGGTAGAGTGGCAGGAACGGAATAATCTGGCTGATCGCCAGTCCGGTAAAAAAACAGCCAAACCAGACCGAGATCAGGTTTATCTTCCAGGGTTCAATGATGCGTGGCATGGGCAGAGGAAGTGAAGAGAAAGAGGGCTGAGTTTAACCCAGGCCCGCTGCGCGTGACCGCCAGAACATGGCAAAAACGGCAAGCATCTTGATTCTGCGCAATTTACGCCGCCGGACAGGTCGCGGAACTGTCGCCTGTCGATCTCCATCCCCCCTCAGCAGGATGGAAAAATATGTCATTGTGTTACTGACAACCGTTTGCTTCGCTTCTATGTTTAAAAAACCGCCAGCCACGGCGGTATAGCGATCGTTCCGATCGGTGTGACGCCCTCCGCAAACAACGGTGCAGACCGTCCGGCTATGCTGAGGCGAACCCGCGTATTGAGTAGATAAACGCCCCTGCACCCGGGTGTAAGGGAGAGGTCTGGGGTTTAGCGGAGGTGGGAAATGAGAGTGCAACCGAACAGCGCCAGCCGCGCTATCACCGACTATTTCAATGGCCCGAACTGGCGGACGCCGCCCGAGTCCGATCTGCTGGCGGTGATTATGCGCGAGATGATGGAAGCGGGTCAGCCCGCCACCAATAAAGCGATAATTGCCCGGGTAATTGAGAAACTGGAAGTCGAAGGGGACGAAACGCAGCTGCAACGTTATCGTACCCTGCTGGCTCAGTTAATCGACGCGCCACCCCGGGCCTGAAGCGGTGGCTTATTTCACCCAGCGCAGCTTATCCGCTTCGCTGATGCTGGCCCGCCCGCTGCTGCGCTGAAACAGGCAGAGCTCCCGTCCACGCTTATTGTTCATATGACGCTGAGGATAGCGCCCCTCCAGCAACAGAGCGCTGTATCCTGTGCTGTCGTCATACTCAATCGGCTCGCCCAGCACCCTGACTTTGCTCAGGTGACTGGCGTTAATGCAGGCCTGGGTCATTACCTGACGGCTCTGTTGCCAGGCTTCGGCACTGGAGGCCTGCGCCGCTGCGCTGCTGAGTAAGGCTACAGAAAGTATCGCGCCTTTCATCCGTTTCATGTTCGCTCCTGTTACCGCCCGCAGGCGCTAAAAAAAATTCCCGCCGGGGCGGGAATAAACAAGACGAGCATTGTCAATCGCGTGACGAGAAGCGCATCGAAATGCAGCACTATTCTCGCCCGCCGTTATGACAAGGCTGTGACACCCAGGCCGTCAGCCGCAATAAACAGAGCTGATGTTGCCGTTTTTATCCGCCAGGAAGTTAAGCCGGTTGAGGTTAAAGTCCATGGTGACGGCAGAGTTATAAGGGATAGGACGCACCAGCTGATCGAAATGCTGTCCCTGCAGCGCGGTTAACGGTTTGCCGACATAGTGCTGAAACTGTGAGGCACCACAGCGATCATTCTCAGGATCCGGCTTCACGCTGGCCGTGTCAGAGTGGGAGGCGGATTGACAGGCGGTTAAGGCAAACAGACCCGCTACCAGCAGCCCTTTTCCATAAAATTTCACGTTTGATCTCCTGTTGGACGTGTAAAACCCTGTCCCCAAGAGTAGCAAAGCGTGCCGCCCAGGCTGAACTCTAAAAAAGTAAAGTTGTTACAGCCGCAGAAAACCGTAAGCGGTGGCGATCACAATTTAGGATTAATCGCACGCACTGCTTAAAAAAGAAACGCCCGGTGGCTACAATTAACTAAGATTATTCTTAGCTCTGGGAGTCCATAATGGAACTGATTATTTTTGTTGTCTGCGCCATGCTGATGACCGCCGTGGCGGTCAAAGTCCGTTAAGCGGACCCAGCCTGATTCTGCGCCGTTCTTTCCAGAAGCGTACTGAACGCAGCCAGCGGCATCGGACGACCGAGGAAGTAGCCTTGCCCCTCTTCGCACGAGAGCTGTTTTAACTGGTTCAGCTGCGCTTCTGTCTCAATCCCCTCTGCCGTGATGGTCAGCGCAAACGCGCGTGCCAGCGCAATAATGCCCGCTACCACTGACTGCGCCTGCTCCGACTCCGGAAAATCTTTCATCCATGAGCGATCGATCTTGAGGCCGTTAAAGGGGTAGGTTTTCAGGTAACCCAGCGCGGCATAACCGGTGCCGAAATCATCCACGGTTAACCTGACCCCCAGCGCCCGTAAGCCCTGCATCATCTCCAGCGCACGCTGCGGATGTTCAAAGGTGACATTCTCTGTGATCTCCAGCTCCAGGCGGGTGGCCGGCAGGCCGCTTCGGGCCAGCGCATCCGCCACCCGCTGCACCAGGTCGCTGGTACGAAACTCCATCGGCGAGATATTCACCGAGACGTAGCGGTCGCCTCCCCACCCCAGTGCATCTTCACAGGCGCGCATCAGCACCCAGTCACTGATGGTGGCAATCAGTCCGCTCTCTTCCGCCAGCGGAATAAAGTGATCGGGTGTCATCCACTGATCCGGCGCAACCTGCCAGCGAAGCAACGCCTCGGCTCCCGCCAGCTGGCCGCTCAGCAGCTGATAGCGGGGCTGATAGTGCAGGCGAAATTCATTGTTCCTCAGCGCTTTCTCAATGCGGCGTGCCATTTCACGCTTATCCTCGCGCTGGCTGGCCATCTCGCTGGCATACCAGACCCACTGATTGCGCCCCGCTTCACGCGCTTCGGTGAGCGCGATATCGGCCATACGCAGCAGCGTTTCCGGGTGACTGGCATCCTGCGGGACGCAGGCAATGCCCATGCTGACCGTCAGATAGTGGACATGCTGGCCGGTGCTAATCGGCTGCTGAACCTCATGCACCAGCTGAGCACAGCGCTGATCGACCCGCTCGCGGTTCGTTTCACGCAGGACCAGCACAAACTCATCCCCGCCCAGTCGTGCCACCAGCTCCTGAGGCCCCGTGGCGCGCTTCAGACGCTGCGCGATCTGGCTCAGCACCTCATCGCCCGTCGCATGGCCCCAGGTTTCGTTGATCGGCCTGAACTGATCGAGGTCGAGCGTAATCAGCGTCAGCGGCACGATCCCTTCCGGCTGCTCAAGATGCTGTGTCAGAAACTCCTGCAGCTGCACGCGGTTCGACAGTCCGGTTAAGACGTCATGACGCGACAGGAACTGGATACGCGCCTCCGCTTCCATACTCTGCGTGATGTCTGAAACCGTGCCACGGAATCCGATACGGCGCGTGTCATGCCAGATTGTTTTCGCCACCAGCTGACCAATACGGCGATTGCCCTGCGCCGACATAAACTGGCAGCGCAACGGCATCTGCTGCCCCTCCTCCTCCTGGCGCAGCAGCCAGGCGACCAGCGAATGGCTGGGATGGGTCAGCAATTGATCAATGTGTCGCCCCAGCCAGTGTGACATGTCGTGGCCGGTGACATTTTCAAAGCGCGCGGACAGGTAGATAAGGCGGCCCTTCTCATCCGTCTCCCAGATCCAGTCTGACGCCGCCTCAGCGAGATCGCGAAACCGCGCTTCGCTGCTGGCCAGCTCCTGCTGGCTGATCGCCAGCATGGCGAAGCGCCGGTCTGAGAGAATCGCATTCGAAAGCGCATGGCGGCTGACGCGGCGGGTGATCAGACCAATGATGATCGCCATCAGCGTCAGCAGGGGCAGCAGAAACAGGATCAGGCCCATTCCCGGCATCTTCGGTGTCCAGCGCAGGACAATCGGTTCGCCGTGCGGCAACGGCTGCACCATGCGCGGCTCGCGCAGCGCATCCTCTTCACTGTCGGGCAGACGCAGCTCGCGCACATCCAGCGAGGCACCCAGCGCCTGAAGCTTGGCGGGGGTAAACAGATTCACAAACACCATCACGGATGGCGGCCCCGCCTTTGACGGCGTGTTATCCACTCTTCCGCTGCTGATCGGGGCGGCCACCACGATGGCGGGCAGATGATTGATCTCTGCATCCTGCGTCATGGCCCTGTTGTTCAGCTGGCGCGCGGCCGCAATCAGGCCGGGCGTCTGCTGACCCAGCCACGCCTCCAGCGGCGTGTCCGTCAGCTGACCATCAATCACCGTGTAGGTGGTGTGACCTTTGCCATCCACCACGAACACGCCTTCATAGTGATACTCTTCATAAAGACCCGGACCAAAGTTCTCTTCGTCATACGCCCAGGCTTTGTTCACGCTGACGTGAAGATTACGCCACGCTTCGCCCCAGAAGGCATAATCCCGGATATCAGTGGCCATCGCCTCCTGACGACTCTTCCATGCCTGCTGCACCAGCAGCAGATCGTGCTCAGCCGATGTGCTGTTCTGCCGCTGGGCAATGGTCAGCACCATCACCATTGAGAGCAGCAGCACGCCAAACAGCAGCAGCGAAAGCGTACGCAGACTGCGGCGCGTAAAGCGCACAGTGCGGTCTTCAGCAGCCTGTCTGAATGGCGGTGAGGGCGGTGCCGGGGGGTTAAAATTCATTGAAAGTGCTCACTACACAACCAGGTTTTAGTCACGGGCCAGCCCCGTAATACGGGGGGCTGACCAGATAGTTTCCTCAGTTATCGGCCCGCCTGCTCCGGTGTTTAGTCTGCGGCAAAAATAAGCATGCAATATTGTCTCAAGGGCTGACTCGACAGCGATCAGGCGCATTGCTACTATGCGCTAACCTTCGCTGGCAGAGTCGCCTATGAACACCAATTCCGACAGAGTGACCCTGACGCTGTTCTACGTCGGCAGCTTTGTGGTTTATTACCTGGTTACCATGCTGATCACGCTGTTTCCCAACTACAGCGTGCTGCGCAATGACGGACTGCTGGTGCCGGTGCTCTGCCTGTTTGAATTTGCGGTCATCTACCCGCTGTATCGCTTCTACTGCCAGCGCCGCGCCGATCTGCCGCTGGGTGAACTCGGCATGCTGCAGACCCTGCTCTTTACCGGCGCGCTGTTTGTCCTGATGGCGGCCCAGATGCAGTTTATGCAGCCGGAAGGCTGGCTGGTGATGCAGGCCCAGCAGGGACGCAATTCGCTGCTGATTCTGCTGCTCACCGCCGTGCTGCTGGCCCCGGTGTTTGAAGAGGTGCTGTTCCGCGGATTCCTGTTGCAGGGCTTTCTGCTGTGGGCGCCGCGCAGCCGCTTCGCCTGTATGCTGCTGACCTCGCTGCTGTTCGCGGTGATGCACACGCAGTATGTTCACTGGCAGACCCTGATCGCCCTGACACTCTTTTCGCTGCTGCTCTGCTACGCCCGGCTGCGGAGTAACAGTCTTGCCCTGCCTATCTTTCTGCACACCCTGAACAACCTGATTGCGCTGCTGCCCGCCTGGTATTTCGCGGGCTGACGCCTCATCGCCTCTCTGCTGACGCACCGTTTTCCGGCCGTGTTGCGGGCCACCGCTCACACTGACAATGCTGCCCCGGCACGTTTGTCTATACTGGTGGATAAAAAGGGAAAAAAAACGTCACAGTCCGGACCAGCAGACCGTGTAAAGGAGAAGAGCGATGTTGATAGGATTTGTGTTGTTAGTGAGCGCGTGTGGATATGATGCCTGTGAGGCGTTACCCGTCTCGGAGCGTATCTATCCGACCAAAGCCGACTGTGAAACGATGGCGCACCGTATTCACAAAGTCAGACCGAACGTGGTCCTGCTTTGCGGTGAAGTTCATCGCTGATTCAGGGCCAGTCGCAATAAAGCCGCGCGGCAACATTGCAAGCTGGCAATTTAGCGTACAAAATATAAGCTGTTGTTCACCATTATCGTTGTGAATCCCATGAAAACATCACGTCCTCGTCGTCCTGCCGGACGCTGGGTTTACTATCTTTTGTATGATGGCATTCTGTGGCCCTGCCCTGTCCGCTGGGAGTGGGAGAGCAGTTATGGCGGCTGGCTGCCGTTTTACTACACGCCTACCTTTGAGTTTGTGGTGGGCGATCCGCGTAAGGCTCATCGCATTGCGCGCAGCGACGTGCGGGTCAGACGGCGCGAAGATGCCTTTGTCTGAGCGAAATCTACCGCCACGGCAGCCATGAGGCTGTCAGCAGGAAGTAAATCGCCTCCAGCACGATAATCACCATCAGTAAGATGCCCAGCGTGTGGCGACCTGTTCCCTTCATCGGTTCAGGCCCAAATCATCGCAGCCCGGCGTATCAGCAGCAGTGCACCACAGATGCATAACAGCACCAGCCCCCTCTTCCACTGTTTTCTGGCCGCCCGGACTCTCATCATCGCGGTTTCCTCTCTGTCAGAAAGCAAAGATGCGCCTGAAGGCGCATCTGTTTCGGTCAACAGCAGGACCGGTTGTGCATAGCGTCGCGCCAGGGCCGCCAGAGAGCGACCCGTTACCGGCATCAGTTATTCAGCGTGTAATCCAGTGTGATTTCCGCATTCAGTAACTGAGAAACCGGGCAGCCCGCCTTGGCGTTGTTGATGATTTCATCAAACGCTGACTTATCAATGCCTGGCAGAGAGACGGTGCTGGTCAGCGCCACTTTGGTGATAGCAAAGCCGTCGCCTTTCTTGTCCAGCGACACATCGGCCGTGGTATCAATGCTTTCCGGCTTGTGGCCCGCATTGCCCAGCATCAGCGACAGGGCCATAGAGAAACAGGCCGCGTGCGCTGCACCAATCAGCTCTTCCGGGTTGGTGCCTTTGCCGCCTTCAAAACGGGTGTTAAAGCCATAGGGCTGCTGGCTCAGCACGCCGCTCTCAGTGCTGACGGTGCCTTTGCCTTTGATATCGCCTTCCCAATGCGCCGAACCTTTCTTATGAATGGTCATCTCATTCCTCCTGTGGGTAAAGAAGCTAAGTATAGACAATGCATTCATTTTCGCAGGCTTAACTCACCGCGCGCGGACGGGGTGAAGCGCTCTGCGGAGCCAGCAGCGCCCCGGCCTGCACCAGCGAATCGCGCGTGATATCCGCGATGGACTTCGCGCCAGTCAGGGTCATGGCAACGCGCATCTCCTTCTCAATCAGGTTCAGCAGGTTTTCCACGCCGCGCTGACCGTGGGTCGCCAGCGCATAGATAAAGGCGCGTCCCAGCAGCACGCTGTCTGCGCCCAGCGCAATCATGCGCACCACATCCAGCCCGTTGCGGATACCGCTGTCTGCCAGAATGGCGAGGTCCCCTTTGACGGCATCGGCAATCGCCGGTAACGCCCGCGCAGACGACAGCACACCATCCAGCTGACGGCCGCCGTGGTTAGACACCACAATCCCGTCGGCCCCGAAGCGCACCGCATCGCGCGCATCTTCCGGGTCCAGAATCCCTTTGATCACCATGGGCCCGTCCCAGAACTCACGGATCCACTCCAGATCGCGCCAGGAGATAGAGGGATCGAAGTTGTTCGCCAGCCAGCCGATGTAATCTTCCAGTCCGGTCGGCTTGCCGAGATAGGCAGAGATATTGCCCAGATCGTGTGGACGTCCCTGCAGGCCGACATCCAGCGCCCACTGCGGATGCGTGACCGCCTGCCAGTAGCGCCGCAGCGCGGCGTGCTGGCCGCTCATGCCGGAGTGCGCATCGCGATAGCGGGCACCGGGCGTCGGCATATCGACGGTAAAGACCAGAGTCGAGCAGCCCGCGGCTTTGGCGCGCTCCAGGGCGTTGCGCATAAAGCCACGGTCGCGCAGCACATAGAGCTGGAACCACATCGGGCGGTTAATCGCCGGTGCCACCTCTTCAATCGGGCAGACCGAAACCGTGGAGAGGGTAAACGGAATCCCTTTCTGGGCAGCCGCACGCGCCGCCTGCACCTCTCCCCGACGGGCATACATGCCACACAGTCCTACCGGCGCCAGCGCAACCGGCATCGACAGGGTTTCCTTAAACAGGGTCGTATCCAGGCTCAGTTCTGACATGTTCTTCAGAATACGCTGGCGCAGCGCCACGTCCGACAAATCCTCCACATTGCGACGCAGGGTATGTTCGGCATAGGCCCCGCCGTCAAGATAGTGGAACAGGAACGGCGGCAGGATACGTTGCGCGGCGGCGCGATAGTCACTGGCAGCTGAGATAATCATCAGTCAGATTCCTTAGGGTTGCGTGTGTCGTTATCCGGTAAGCGGGTGATGCGCGCCTGACGCGCTTCATCTTCATGCAGGCTTTTCATGGTGGTGTGAACAAACCCCAGGTGCTGCATCGCTGCCTGCCGGGCGGCGTCGGCGTCGCCCGCGAGAATGGCGTCGAGCAGCGCCTGATGCTGTTCCGTGAGGCGGGCAAAAATCGCAGGCTGGGTATACATCCGCTGACGGCTCTGCATGACCGAGGATTGCAGCAGTTCAAAAAAGCCCCGCATGGTCTGCAGCAGCACCAGGTTGTGCGACGCCTCGGCAATCGCCAGATGGAAGCGCACATCGGCCTGGGCGGCGAGATCGGGATCGTCACTCTCCTTCAGCTTCAGCGTGGCATCAAAGGCGTATTGCAGCCGCTCTCTGTCGGCGTCGGTGGCGCGCAGTGCCGCATGCCAGGCGGTGCTGGCCTCAATGGCGTGACGCGCCTCCAGAATGTCATAGCGGTAGTCGGGATCGTCATGCAGCAGCTGGCGAATCGGCTCCACGATGCGCTGTTCCGACCAGGGGGCCAGCTGCTGCCGGAGCCAGGTTCCGCCGCCGCGCCGGCTGATCAGCATCCCGCTGCTGATCAGCTGCTGAATCGCCTCACGCAGCGAGGAGCGTGAAACGCCGAGTTCAGCCGACAGCTGTCGCTCGGCGGGCAGGCGCATGCCTGGCTCAAGTTGATGGTCGGTGATGTACGCCCGCAGGCGCGTCACCAGCGGGTCTGCCGGGTTTGTCATGGGATCATCCAGGGGAAAACGTAGGCCTGAAGGGTGGTAATGAGACCGACCATACAGGTGAAAATCAGGCTGTGTTTCACGGTAAAGCGGAACAGGTCGGACTCTCTGCCCACCAGCCCGACCGCCGCACAGGCGATGGCGATCGACTGCGGTGAGATCATCTTGCCGGTCACGCCGCCGGTGGTGTTGGCCGCCACCAGCAGGACATCGGAGACGCCAATCTGCTGCGCGGTGGTGGCCTGCAGGGCGGCGAAGAGCGCATTGGATGAGGTGTCAGAGCCGGTCAGGAAGACGCCCAGCCAGCCCAGAAATGGCGAGAAGAAGGTAAACGCGTGACCGGTGTGCGCGAGGGCCAGCGCCAGCGTGGCGGAGAGGCCGGAGTAGTTGGAGATAAAGGCAAAGGCAAGCACCATTCCGATAGAGTAGATGGGCAGCGCCAGCTCCTTCAGCGTGGCCGCGAAGGTCTGCAATCCGGCCCTGGGCTTCATGCGCAGGAAGATCATCGCCGCAATCGCCGCGATCAGAATTGCGGTGCCGGTGGCGGAGATCAGATCGAGCTTATAGAGGGCCGGATAAGGCGTGGCGCTGCTGACCACCGGCGGCACCCGCGCCACCAGCCCATTCAGCAGCGGAACCGGTATGTTCAGCACCCACTCATAGAGCGCGCCGCCTTGGGTGAACAGCGCCTTAAACGGCGGAATACTCCAGAGCGTTACGGTGGCGGTGAGAAACAGGAACGGCATCCAGGCGCGAACGATCTGGCCCAGCCGGTACGTCTGCGGCGGCGTCAGGGCGTCACCCTGCTTCGCCCCGGCATCAGCAAAGCGGAAGATGCGCACCGGCTTCCAGACCCGCAGAAACAGCGTCAGAGAGATCAGCGAGGCGAGCGACGAGATAATGTCAGGCAGCTCCGGCCCCAGAAAGTTGGAGCTGAGAAACTGGGCGACAGCAAAGGAACCGCCCGCCACCATGACTGCCGGCCAGGTCTCTTTTACCCCACGCCAGCCATCCATAATTGCCATAATCCAGAACAGCACAATCAGGGTCAGCAGCGGCAGCTGACGTCCGGCCATCTGGCCAATGGCGAAGCTATCCAGCCCGGTGACCTGCCCCGCCACGATAATCGGAATCCCCATCGCGCCAAAGGCGACCGGCGCGGTATTCACGATCAGGCAGAGCCCGGCGGCATAGAGCGGGTTGAAGCCCAGCCCCACCAGCAGCGCGGCGGTAATCGCGACGGGCGCACCAAAGCCCGCCGCCCCTTCCAGAAAGGCGCCGAACGAGAAGCCGACAATCAGCATCTGCAGGCGCTGATCGGGCGTAATCGACAGGATAGAGGCGCGGATAATATCGAACTGGCCGGTTTTAACCGAAATTTTGTAGACGAAAACGGCGGCGACAATGATCCAGGCTATCGGCCACAGGCCGTAGAGAAAACCATACACCACGGCGGCGAGCGCCTGTGCCACCGGCATCTGATAGAGGAACAGCGCCACCAGCAGCGCCAGCACCACAGTCAGGGTGGCCGCCAGATAGCCCTTCATCTTAAGTTTAATCAGTGCAAAGAAGAAAAACAGAATCGGTATCAGTGCGACCAGGCTCGAAAGCCAGATGTTGCCCAGCGGATCGTAGTTTTGTTGCCAGATCTGCATGCCGTTATCTCCAGAGGAAAGATGAGATGGAACACAGTCGCTGTGCTGCATTCCCTCAGCCCGCCGGATTGGTCAGACCACATCCGGCTTTCGCGGGCCTTATGGCTGGAGATAGTTAATGAATTGTTAACCTGTGGCAACAAAAGTTGCGCGATTTTTCTGGTTGTGTGAACCAGGGAAAAAATATTGCGCCGATTGGTCTGACCAAAATCAGCAATTTCCTTCGGGAAAGGCGTGCGGATAACTGCGCGGATGGAAACGCAGATTCAGCGCAATCAGCAGCAGCGTAACCGCCGCCTGCAGAACCCACACGCTGGTGAAGTGGCCGGTAAGCGTGTGCAACTGCCCGGCGATAAACGGCATACTGCCCGCGATAATAAAGCCGACGCCCTGCATAAAGGCGACCAGCCGTGCACCCGCCTGCGGCTGCGCCAGATGATCCAGGGCCAGAACCAGCGCCAGCGGAAACGCCCCGCCCAGTCCTGCGCCCGCGATCCCCGCCCAGAGCCAGGGAGCCAGCTGCGGGGCAAACAGGAAGCCAAGCATGCCGCTGAGCTGCATCGCCAGCGTCAGCAGCAGCAGCGGACGGCGATCGCGCCCCCGCGCCAGCAGAGGCAGCAGCAGCGCCCCGGTCACCTGACAGCCGATCATCATGCCGAGCAGTGAGCCGCCCGCCTGCGCAGGCCAGCCAAGGTGATGATAGAAGTCGGGCAGCCAGGCGACACAGATGGCGTAACCGCCGTTCACCAGGCCGAAACTCAGCGCCAGTGTCCAGGCGCGCGGTTTACGCCAGAGGGAAGGCAGCGCTGCCCTCTCCTGGCGGGCGACCGGTCTGCTGGCGATAAACAGCCAGAGCAGCATAGCCAGCACCACCGGCAGCGCCCAGCTGCTCAGCGCGCCCTGCCAGCCAAGCTGCCCGGTCAGCCACGGCGAGATTGCCGCACCGATGCCGCCGCCCATCAGCGCCGCGGCCCACAGGCCGGTGACCCCGGCACTGCGCTGGCCAAAGCGCTGACGGATCACTCCCGGCATCGCCATCTGCACGATGCCGATGCCCGCACCGCCCGGCAGGGTCGTCAGCACCAGTCCTCGCCCCTCCGTCACAAACAGCCGGCTCGCCAGGGCCAGCAGCAACAGCAGCAGCCCACCCAGCAGCAGTTTGCGCACGGAAAAGCGCTGCATCAGTGGCGCACTGACGAGGGCAATCGCGCCCATCATCATCATCGGCAGCGCTGGCAGCAGCGACGCCGCCAGCGGTGACAGGCCAATGCTCTGGCGTAACTGGCCGAGCAGCGGGCTGACGGAGGTCATCAGCGGCCGCATATTCAGCCCGGCCAGTACCAGTGCCGCCAGCAGCAGAACGTTATCTCTCTTCATCAGCAATCCATACGTTTAAAAGTTGTCAGCCTGACAGCAGCCGATACTATTGGGAAATGAAATATTACTCTGCCAGGTAGTGAAAAAATGAATCGTCAGCCGATGTTTACCCCGCAGCAGTTGCTCAGTTTTGTGGCCGTGTGCGAAACCACCAGCTTTACCCGGGCGGCCGACCGGGTGCACCTGTCGCAGTCCACCGTCAGCCAGCAGGTGCGGCGCCTTGAGGAGATGGTGGAAAAGGCGCTGCTGGTTCGCTCCTCGCATCAGGTGCAGATCACCGAAGAGGGCGAGAAACTTTTAGGTTATGCGCGACGGATTATTGCGCTGAACGGAGAAGCCCACGATGTCCTGAGCGATCAGTGGCGCGACGGCGTGCTGCGGCTGGGAGTGCCGGAAGATTTTGCCGCCCCCACCGCCGGTCTGCTGGCGCACTTCAGTCGCGCCCACCCTCAGCTGCGGCTGGATGTGATGAGCGGCATGCAGGTGGAGCTGAGGCGCGCCTGGCAGCGTGAAGAGCTGGATATCATGCTGATTAAGCAGCCCTATGGCGATCGTCCGCTGGCATCGCGGCCGGAACCGCTGCTGTGGCTCGACAGCGCAGAGTGGCCCTGCTTCGAACAGACGCCGGTGCCGCTGGTGCTGTTTCCCCAGCAGGGGCTTTATCGCGATGAGGTGTGTCAGACGCTCGATGCGCTGGGCCGAAGCTGGCGCATCAGTTACAGCAGCGCCAGTCTGGTGGCGCTGGCCGCCGCCAGTGCGCAGGGGCTGGGGCTGACGTTGCTGCCCGCCAGCTGTCGCCTGCCCGGACATCGGGTGCTGGGCCGAGAGCAGGGGCTGCCGGTGATTGATACTTTTGAACTGGCGCTGTTCTGCCGTCATCCACAGGATCCGTTGCAGCGTGCGCTGGCGGAATCACTGGCGGCGTTCGGTCAGCTGCGCTGGCAGTGAGATATCGAATAGTCACCAGTGAGAAATAGCGCAGCAGGGTAAGCCCGCCTTTGTCAGATTAACGGTCTGTTCCCCTGACTGGAGTTTTTATGCCTGTTTCCTCTTCATCGAGCCGCCGTGACTTTCTCGGACAGGGTGTCCGCTGGACCGCCGCAGGCGGCCTGCTCGCTGCGGGTCTCGGCCCGGCCAGTGCCGCAACGACCTCCGCTCCCTCCGTCTCCCACCCTGACATCCCCGCCCTGCTGCCTCAGCAGGATCACTATCTGCTGCGCAATGTGCGGCTGGAGGAGGGATTTATTCGCGAGGAGGATGAGATCGTCGCCACCCGCACCGGCCGTTACGATATCAGCGTGCGCGACGGCAGTATCGAACGGCTGACGCCCGCCGGTCAGGGCGACACGACTCTGCCGTCATGGGATGCGCAGGATGCACTGCTGCTGCCCGCCACCCGGGATATGCACATCCATCTTGATAAGACCTTTTACGGCGGCCCGTGGCAGGCGCCCCGTCCCCGTCAGGGCAAAACCATCATGGATATGATAGCCCGCGAGCAGGTACTGATTCCGCAACTGCTGCCGCACTCACAGGCGCGCGCCGAAGCGTTAATCGCCCTGCTGAACGCCAAAGGCACCACCCGCGCCCGCAGCCACTGCAATATCGATCCGGTCAGTGGCCTGCAGAGTCTGGAACATCTGCAGGCGGCGCTGGCGCGGCACCCCGCCTTTCACTGCGAGATCGTGGCGTTTCCACAGCACGGCCTGCTGCACTCGCAGGTCGATGGCCTGATGCGTGAGGCGATGCAGCACGGCGTCGCAAAGGTGGGCGGGCTGGACCCCACCAGCGTGGATGGCGCGATGGAGAAGTCACTGGATGCGATGTTCCGGATTGCACTCGATTATCAGCGCGGCGTTGACATCCATCTGCATGAAACGTCCCCGGCTGGCGTAGCCGCGATCCAGTACATGATCGATACCGTCGCCAGGAACCCGGCGCTGAAAGGCAATGTGACGCTGAGCCACGGTTTTGCGCTGGCGACGCTGGAGAGGAGCGCTCTGAACACAATGATTGAAGGGCTGGCAGAGCAGCAGTTCAGCGTGGCCTCAACGCTTCCCCTCGGCAAACTGACCATGCCGATTCCGCAGCTGCAGGCGGCGGGCGTAAAAGTCATGACCGGCACCGACAGCGTTATCGATCACTGGTCACCCTTTGGCACCGGCAGCATGCTGGAAAAAGCGAATCTCTATGCCCAGCTCTATCGCGGATCGGATGAGTTTTCGCTGTCGCGGGCGCTGGGGATTGCCACAGACGATCGGCTCCCGCTTTCGGCTCAGGGTGAGAGACAGTGGCCGCAACCGGGCGATGAGGCGAGCATGATGCTGGTAGCCGCCAGCTGCTCCGCCGAAGCCGTGGCACGCATTTCACCGGTAGTCGCGACCTTCTCGCGCGGTAAACCCGTGTTTGCGCTGTCATCGGCCTGAAATCGCAGGGCGGATGGTGGGCGTTTAGCCTGCTTAGTCATAGCGGAGAGAACGAGCCTGCTCAGGGAACAGGGTCAGATCGGAAAGTCGCTCAGGCCATCCATGGCCGCTCGGCCCGCGCCGTCCCTGGCGCGGGACGCTTTCCTCTTCTGACCCTGTTCCCTGCGCCTTATACTTCATCATTGCAGCCACAATCATCCTGCCTGTGATCTTGCCGTCAATGTCAGTAACTGATGCGTCTGCCGGACATAAAGCGAAGGGAGCATACGCCTGTAGCAAAGCATAGCGGGCCAGGGATGGCCCGCGCTGAGCCTGCCAGGGATGGCGGTTTTGCGTCTTTGCGGAGGGCGTATGCTCCCTGAAGCCTGCTCTGCGGCTGACACCTACCTGCGCAGGGTTAACCAGCGGCAGCTTCACTACCCAAAACTCTTCCCTGATACGCCCCAGAAACGACAGAGCCTCCACAGGGGAGGCTCTGCATTTACCTGAGCGGAGTGCGTGTTACGCGCTTTTGGCCCATTGTTGATTCGACATTAATTCCATTGCCAGCGCGTATAAGCGACGATCTTCCTGATCACAGGGCTCATCTTCCGCATAACACCCGATCATCGAAGCGATCTTATCCGCTGATAAGCTCTCTCCATGAACGTGAAGTGTCAGTACGGCGCGGCCTACTATTTTAAGCACATTTTCATGTGGTCCCTGGATGCTATTACTCAATGCAAATACCCTCTACCGGTCGTTGTACCAGGAATATGGCGCGCTAAATATAAAGCAATTAGCTCAGGATTTTTATCGGCACCAGGAGTGATATTTTTTAATGATTAATTCTATTACTGGAGTCGTGACAAAGGATTTATCTGATTAACAATGAAATAAATTTTTAAAAACGGCAGCTTATAAACCTATGACTGGCCTCATGAAATACCCTTTTTTGATTAGTCGCGTTCGGCACCGGCCAATTAATTAAAAAAAACCACCATTTTCAGGCAAACTTCAGTCTATTCCTAAGCGATACGGCAGGGATAGATTCAACCTGCTAACCATCGAGGTTCCCGTTGCCGTCTGGCGTGCTTTCTGCCAGACTTGCCCCGCAATCATGCCCTACACTTTCAGCCTCAGAGGCCGCGCCCGTGACCGCTTTTTCTACCCTCAATTCGCTTCCCGACAGCCAGCTCGATAACCTGCGCGAGATGGGCTACACCAGCATGACGCCGGTCCAGGCCGCCACGCTGCCCGCCATTCTGCAGGGACGCGACGTGCGCGCGCAGGCAAAAACCGGCAGCGGTAAAACGGCTGCGTTTGGTATCGGCTTACTGCACCATATCGACAGCACCCGCTTTCAGACTCAGGCCCTGATCCTCTGTCCGACCCGTGAACTGGCGGATCAGGTAGGCAACGTGCTGCGCCAGCTGGCACGCTTCACCCGCAACATCAAAGTCCTCACCCTGTGTGGCGGACAGCCGATGAGCGCACAGCGCGACTCCCTGGTGCATCCGCCGCATATCGTGGTTGGCACGCCAGGCCGTATCCTCGACCACATCCATCGTGAAAACCTCAAGCTCGACCAGCTCAATACGCTGGTGCTTGATGAAGCAGATCGGATGCTGGAAATGGGCTTCCTGAATGATATGGAAACGATCATTGAAGCCACCCCCGCGTCACGCCAGACCCTGCTCTTCTCCGCGACCTGGCCTGACGGCATCACGGCTATCAGCATCCGCTTCCAGCGCGACGCGCTCAGCGTGGTGACGGAAGATGTCAGCGAACTGCCCGCTATTGACCAGCAGTTCTTTGAAGCGAGCCACAATGAAAAACTGGGCTTACTGATTGCCCTGCTCAGCGATCATCAGCCTGCTTCCTGTGTGGTCTTCTGTAACACCAAACGTGAATGCGACGATGTTGCCGCGGCGCTCAACGCACGCGACATCAGCGCCCTGCCGCTGCATGGCGATCTCGAACAGCGCGACCGCGAACGCGTCCTGATCCGCTTCGCTAACGGCAGCGGCCGCGTCCTGGTCGCCACCGACGTCGCCGCACGCGGACTCGACATCAAATCACTGGCGATGGTCGTCAACTATCAGCTCGCCTGGGACCCTGAAGTCCACCTGCATCGCATCGGGCGCACGGCACGCGCCGGTGAGCATGGCGTTGCGGTCAGCCTGGTGGCACCCGATGAGATGGCTCGCGCCCATGCGCTGGAAGATTTCCTGCAGCAGAAACTGCCGTGGATCGCGGCCAGCACGCTGAAAAAAGGCAGCAGCAAACCGCTGCCTGCGGCCATGATGACGCTCTGCATTGATGGCGGTCGTAAAGCCAAGATTCGTCCGGGCGACATTCTGGGGGCACTGACCGGTGAGGCGGGGTATCGCGCGGAGCAGATTGGGAAGATTGTGCTGACGCCGACCCATGCCTATGTGGCCATTGAAGCCAGTCAGGCAAAAGGCGCGCTGGTGAAACTCAAGCAGGGCAAAATCAAAGGCAAAACCTGTCGGGCGATTCTGCTGAAGGATTGAAAAAACGGGCGAGAATAACCTCGCCCGTTTTTATTACGGCTCTTCGATTTGGGTCACGTGCAGCGTGGTCTTATCCCCTTTCCCCTGCACCTTGCCGCTGACCCGCACTTTGTCTTCCGCAGTGTAGGTCTTACCATCAAAGGTTTTCTTCGGCGCGATAATCGGTAACGTCCCGGTGTTGTCGCGGAACTGATAACGTTCACCCTGCTCTTTCTTCACGATGTAGCCTTCCAGCGTCACGTAACCGCCCTGACGGAAGTCGCGGATCTGATCGATATGCGTCTGACCGGTATCCTCAGAGCCTTTATAGCCCGCATCCTGCTTATGCTGTGGCGGTGGCGTTTCGCCCGCTTTGTATCCACCCTCTTCCGCTGCAACGCCCGCGCTCACCATCACCAGCAATGACGCTAAAATCACTTTTTTCATTTCACACTCCTTTATTGGAAAGGTGTCCATGTTGAACCTTCAGGGTTAAGCCTGGCACATTAATTGGCGATCGTTTTATTTCACCCTTCTCTTCTCACCTTTTTCCGTTTGCTGCCGATAACCTTTACACACCCTATTTCACCAGCTGCGTTAACGCAGAGGCAACCATGGATAATTTTCAAAAAGAGATTGATGAAAGAGCGAACCTCGCGTTATCGAACAAGTTTGAGCTGCTGCTTTTTCGCTTAGGTTCCGATCAGCTGAAAGGCAAGTCCGAGCTGTTTGGCATTAACGTCTTCAAGCTGCGTGAAATTGTGCCGATGCCGGCCATCACCAAAGCCGCTGGCATGCGGTCACCGCTGCTGGGGATGGCGAGCATTCGGGGTCAGTTCATTCCGGTCATCGACCTGCCTGCCGTGGCCGGTTGTGTGCCGGAAACCGGCCTTAACCTGCTGCTGGTGACCGAGTATGCCCGCAACACTCAGGCGTTTGCCGTTGAGTCCGTTGAGAACATCGTGCGTCTCGACTGGAGCCAGGTTCACACCGCGGAAGCGGGTATCGGCGGTCGCAACATCACCAGTATCGCCTGTCTGGACAGTGACAAGCAGAGCAATGAGCTGGCGATGGTGCTGGACGTTGAGCAAATCCTGTATGACATCATTCCGTCGGTGCGCGGCGTTGAGCCGGAAGCGGCGCGACCACGCACGTTCAACTATCGCCCCGGCGCCGTTGCGATTGTGGCAGAGGATTCCAAAGTGGCGCGTCAGCTGCTGGAACAGGGCCTGAAAAGTATGGGCATCCCGGCGCTGATGTATAACACCGGCCTGGAAGCCTGGGAAAAAATTAAGCAGATGAGCCAGGAAGCGCAGGCAGCAGGCGAGTCGATCCATGACAAAATTGCTCTGGTGCTGACCGATCTGGAGATGCCGGAAATGGATGGCTTTACGCTGACCCGCAACATCAAGCGTGACCCGATTCTGAAATATCTGCCGGTGGTGATTCACTCCTCCCTCTCCGGCAGCGCCAACGAAGATCACGTGCGCAAAGTCGGTGCCGATGGCTACGTGGCGAAGTTTGAGCTGAACGAACTGTCAGACGTGATTTTCAACGTTCTCGACGCGGCCCGCTAAGCGAATGCGGGCACATTCGCCCGCGTTTACGGCTCACCTGACAAGGAACCGACTATGCACATTGAAACCTTACCCGTTACCCCTGCTCGCCAGAAGCTGCTGCGTGG
The DNA here is from genome assembly GCF_003236725.1 of Pantoea sp. ARC270. NCBI lineage: Bacteria > Pseudomonadati > Pseudomonadota > Gammaproteobacteria > Enterobacterales > Erwiniaceae > Pantoea > Pantoea sp. ARC270. Next base: position 41,819 of record NZ_PUGA01000015.1, on the reverse strand, counting down.
CCGTTTACGCCAGCTGGCATGGATTACCGCCGTTACCCTGAGCCTCGCATTCTGGGCTGGCCTCTACTTTTTGATTTTCTGACGTTTAAGCCATTGCTTAAACCGGGCTGTCAGCGTTTCTGCTGACAGCCTTTTTTTTTGTCTTAATTTCGCCGCTCAATCATTGTTCATTTTTTCTGATGCTTAGACCCAATTATTTATTCACGCAACGTTATTACTTAAAAAATATTAAAGGTACACCTGCGCACTCCGATAACTGTATGCGCGAGACCCCCTTTTTGTCTGCGGTCCTGGCCTCAGGCATCAGCAAGGCACTGCGCACAACGGCAAGGCACCTGATTGTTGATAACTCATTGATTAATATTAAGACGGGAAGAGATTATGTTCATTATCAGTAATATGAAGGTGGGAATACGGCTCGCTGCAGCCTTTGGTATTATTGTCACGCTACTGATCGTCATCGGCGTAACCTCGATAACGAGGATTAACAGTATTAATACGGCGATCGCCTCGATCGTTGACGATCGTTATGTAAAGGTCCGGCTGGCCTTTGATGTGCGCGACGGCGTTAACGATCAGATTAAATATCTGCGCGGCATGGTGATCGACACGCTGCACCCGGAAAAGAATGCGAAACGCTTTGGTCAGCTGGAAGAGGCGACACAACGCACAAACAACGCCATGAAAAAGATCGAGGCCATTCAGGTCACGCCGGTGGGTAAGAAAAAGATCGCCGGTCTTCTCGCGTCATCGCTGGCCTTCGAAAAGGTGAAAGCCGAGCTGATGGCACTGGTACAGGCGGGTAATTTTGATGCTGCCAGCACCTATGTGCTGCAATCCATGACCGCCACACAGAATAAATTCCTGCAGGACGCCATCAATTTTGCTAACTCCCAGGACTCGCAGCTGCGCAGTGAGGGTCAGGGCATTATGGATAATGGCCAGTCGGCTATTACGGTCACGCTGATTTTCTCCGCCCTGGCGATTCTGGCTTCCATTGTGCTGGGCTACTTCCTGACCCGCTCTATTGTGCGTCCGCTGGTGGCGGCGGTTGACGTGGCTGAACGTGTTGCCGCAGGCGATCTGAGTTCGCAGATGCAGGTCACCTCGCGTGATGAGACCGGCATTCTGATGCAGGCGCTGCAGCGAATGAACGACAACCTGCTCTCTATTGTGACCGAAGTGCGCACCGGCTCCGACACGATCGCGGTGGCCTCGAATCAGATCTCCAGCGGCAACCTCGATCTCTCTACCCGTACCGAACAGCAGGCCAGCTCGCTGGAGGAGACCGCATCGGCCATGGAGCAGATGACTTCGACGGTGAAGCACAACGCCGATAATGCGCGTGAAGCCAATCATCTGGTGTCGGCAACCTCCAGCGTGGCGCGTGAAGGCGGCGTGGTGATGGAGCAGGTGATTGAGAAAATGGAAGCGATCGCCCTCTCCTCACGGAAAATTGTCGATATCATCAGCGTTATCGACTCCATCGCTTTCCAGACGAACATTCTCTCTCTGAACGCGGCGGTTGAAGCGGCACGTGCGGGCGAACAGGGTCGCGGTTTTGCGGTGGTTGCGACGGAAGTGCGCAATCTGGCGCAGCGTTCAGCGTCAGCGGCAAAAGAGATCAAAGTGCTGATTGAGGACTCTGTCGCGAAAGTCGATGAGGGCAGCAAGCTGGTCACGCATGCGGGTTCTACCATCGGGGAGGTGGTGAACAGCGTGCAGAGCGTGGCGAACATCATGAGCGAAATCACTATCGCCAGCAGCGAACAGAGCAGCGGCATCAGTGAAATCAACCAGGCGATTACCCAGATGGAAGCGGTGACCCAGCAGAACGCCGCGCTGGTACAGGAAGCCTCAGCCGCGTCTCAGGCGCTGCAGGATCAGGCAGAGCGGATGGCACAGGCCATGAGCGTGTTTAACACCGGTAAACTCTCCCTGCAGCCGGTACTGCGTTAACGCCCGAAGCGGCCTGCTGCGGCGGGCCTGTTTCCGGGTCGGGCAACAGCAGAGACAAAAAAGGCTGCCAGAGGCAGCCTTTTATTACTGTAAATGCAACAACGCTATATGGCTCACTAGCCTGTCAGAGTGCGCGAGGCTGGCTCTGAATCGCAATCTTTGCCGTGTTCACCTGAACAACAACAGATTTGCAGAAAATGCATTTCGCTCCATGCGGGTTGGCTCTTGTGACATCAAAATGTGATGTACGAAACTGTGAGCCATGACAGTGTGGACATTTAAAAGTAATTTTCAGTCCTTAGAGACCAACAACGTTCGCAGCAGCTGGGCCTTTGGCGCCATTTTCTACTGTGAATTCAACTTGCTGACCTTCGTCTAATGAACGGAAATCGGTGCCCTGGATTGCAGAGAAGTGTACGAATACATCTTTGCTGCCGTCCTGAGGAGAGATGAAACCGAAGCCTTTCTCTGCGTTAAACCATTTAACGGTACCGCGAATTTTGTTAGACATGCTTAAATCCTTAATATATCGAGCCTTCCGGCGTAATGGCCTGAGAACAGATTTTAATCAGAATGTAAGAGAAGACTCAAAAAGAAGGGATGTCTCGCGACAGACTTAGAGATGAGAACTGCTTTGGTTACTTACTTTGATAGTGTCTGTTAATCAAACCGACGATTCATTAAGCCACACTTAACCAGGTGGCGCAAGCCGCAATTGAAATTAATCTCAAATTGTGCGGCCGCCCGTTTCAACGGGCCGGCATGCGGGGAAACGTCTCAGCAATGCGTCCCGCATGCCACTCTTCTGCTCTGTCTGCCAGCCTGACTCAGGGTGTCAGATCGCCATTCAGCTCGCTCAGCAGTCTGTTGCGCATCCCACCCTCATCAGTGGGATCGAGGTTCAGCCAGGTCAGCGTCTGACGCCGGCTTTTCTCATCATAATCGGAGTAGACGCCATGAATATCGCCCTTCTCCGGCGAGTAGAGGATGGCAATCGTCTGCGCCGGGCAGTTGTGTGGCTTACATCCCGACAGCGCCTGATACTTCACCCCCTTAATGGTGACCTCCGTGGCCGGGGTACTGGTGCCGCCCTGCTTAACCCATGCCGGAAAAGCGTGTCCCGCGATGAGCTTGTGATACGCCTGGCCGGTCTGTTTGTTCTGGATAAAATCAAACAGATACACTGGGGCCGCGGCACTCGCGAACAGCGGAACGGCAGCCAGCACCGCCGCGATAACACCTCTTTTCATCCTCTTTTTCTCCTCATATCTGGGTTTTATCTGCGCTGACCATGACCTTATCGGTTTTACCGCGCGCTGTCAGTATCGCCGGGGTGCCGTTACGGTTTCTGACGGCCGATCAAAAAAAGGGCGAGGCCGGAGCCTCGCCCAAAACATGCCGATCATCAATCGTAGTAAGGGACCTTGCGGTCAACGCCGTTGATATTGATCAGCACAAACCCCGTTGGCGCGGTCTTGTTGGCGGGTGTTCCCGCTGCGGTAGCGAGTGTAACCACGCCTTTTTCGTTGGCCCCGATGCCCGCCAGTCCGTTGTGCATGCCGAAGCGTGCCGCGGGTTTCAGAGAGCCGACTTTGGTGACGTCTGTCACCACGGACATGTCGGACTGGAACAGCGAGCAGGAGCCGGTGTCGAAACGGGTCGGCCCGGTGGTCTTCAGGTTGAACATCGTCTCGCCGCTGTTGGCTTTCAGCTTGACCCAGATAACGGCATAGGTGGTCCCCACCCGGCCATAGCGGATGTCCAGCACCGACGGCTGCCCCATGTGGTACGCATCGGCCCAGACCGTCTCCAGACGCTGCAGGTTGATCAGCGTCTTACCCGTACCGACGACGTTAACCGGCGAACCGGCGGTGCCGGAGGGCGTGGTGGCGTCCGCTTTCCCGATTAACTCCATCACCCACTGCTGGTTAGGCGCCGGGAAATAGAGCTGACCCAGCCGATACCAGTTATCGGTGTCGGTGTTGTTCACCACTTTATAGCCGCTGTAATAGCCAGCACGCAGCGAACCGGTCAGGAAGGAGCCGTAGTTTTCATCCCGACGATAGCCATATTCAAAGGTCGACAGCCACTTATTGCCGGCCACGTCATTGGTGATTTTCGCCCCGGCCTGCAGGTTGATATGACGCATCAGGACGCGGGCATTGTTGAGATTGAGCGGCGTGCCGCAATCTTCAATGTTGAGCGTATCGATGGTCCAGCCGCCGTCCGACAGATCCCCCGGGTTAGTGGTGTGCTCAATCCAGACGTTGCGCATGATCCCCTGGGTCACGCGCGGCATATAGAGCGTGGCGTCACCATAGCCTGACTGGAAGTTGGCGTTGCACAACTCAATCGCAGTTGAGTGGTCCCAGTTCCCCTTCGGTGTGTTTGACCAGCCAACATCAAACACGCGTGAGAAGGTGCTTGAGCTGTAGACCTGATCAAACTTACTGTCGAGCGTATCCTGCAGCTTAAAGACGGTCCCGCCGGTGCTTTGCGCCTTGAAGCAGTAGATATTGACGATCTGGCCGCCCACAATCGTGTTTTCAAAGAACGGCTGAACGTTGCTGCACTGCTCTGGCGTGACGGTGACTTTGGCAGTGGTGTCGACGGTTCCGGCATTAGCCTGTCCATGCCAGCAGATGCCTTTGATGACGATCCGGCGCGCATTAACCTTAAACACCGTATTGGCGCTTTTGTCGGAAATGATGGTGGTACGCGGTGACGATCCGAGATCGCTGTCATCACCCTGGATACCAAAAAACGCCGTCTCCGTCGCGCTGAGATCGATGGGTGAAATCAGGAAGCGGCCACCCGGAAAACGCACCGGCAGCGATTTCACGTAGGTGTTATAGCTCTGAGTCCATGCCAGCATCCGCATAAAGGCGTCGGTATCATCGGTAACACCATCCCCTTTCGCGCCGAAGTGCAGGATATTCACTTCAGTGGGATCGTTGATGGTGCGCTTCCAGTAGAAACCGTTACCCACCGCCACCGTACCCCCATCATCCTTCAGCGGGGTGGTGCTGAGGAAGCCGACAAAATCAGCGCCGCCACGGAAGCTGGAATCTTTGTCGTAATAACGTTTCAGGCTCGCCACTTCACCTGATTTTGGTGGGACTGTGGTACGCAGTTCAGCAAAAGAGTTAACTTCGATCATAGAATCCTCCTCAGGATTATTGGGATATCGCGCTGACCATCAGCGCACTACTTCGCCGCAGCCGGATGGCCGCAAAGGGTGTCCCACATGTCGTTGTGGGTGTTGATGGCGCGCACCGTACGAACGTCCATTTTTTGCGCGTCATCGCCGTAGGTATAAAGAGGGGAAAAAAGAACGCAGGCAGAGTCGGTGATCGCCACCGGCTCAGGGTTTGTGGTATTTCGACTGCTGCAGCTTGTCGCGAGCAGCAGCGTCATCAAGGCTGTGGTTATCAGTCGCCACACGGTTAGCCTCCTCGCGGTTATGTTGTTGCTGTTGCGCCACCGCAGTCACGCGGGCCGCCTCCTGTTGCGCGTTATCGACGTCGTTCCGCGCTTTTTGCTGCACTTTGCCCACTTTCCTGCCGCCAAAATAAGTGGCCCCCAGGGCCGCAATAACGGCGGCCAGCGCGGCAAGCCAATGCCAGCCGCCGCCCAGTAATGTTGTAATCAGCGTCATGGCTGCGTTCCTCCGGCCTTCTGCTTCTCGTTCAGCAGGTTTTTCTGACGAACAAACTGGGCGATGACGCCCATCGCCACCATGAAGGCGCCGACCAGCCCCAGATAGTTGTGCGGCAGAATCGTTTTGACGTCCTCCGGCAGCACGCTCCAGGCATCAATGGCGGCAGAAGGAAAGGATTGCGCCCAGGCGCTGAGCATCGATCCCAGCGACGCCAGCCAGACTGACCAGGTTCTGAAGAGCAGGCGGGCGTGCGAGACAAACTGGAGAGTGGTGAAACGCTGCAACAGCAGCAGGATGATGATCGCCGTCAGCACGGCGACCAGAAACATGAGCCATCTCATAGCAACCCCCTGTAAACCGCATAGGTTCCGCTGCGCATCATCTCGGCGTGACGTCTGGCCCGGCCCGGTGTCTGACGGGCCCACAGGCTGTTCATCATCGCGTCCGCCGCCTCATCAAACTTCTCAGCCACAATGGCGCTGAGCATGTTTTTAAACTGCATGACCCCGTCGACGCCCAGCTGATACGCCATGCTCAGCAACACATCGGTGCGGGCGTCATTGCACTTTGCCAGCGCGTTACGCAGCAGTTCCCGGCTCTGCATCTCCTGAATTTTGTTTTCGAGAATGCACTGCTTCCAGACATCCCCGACGCGCCGTGGCACCCGGAACGCATAGTTGTTCAGCGAGGCGCCCTTGGGTCCGATGCGGATGCCACCGGCCACCGTGGGGAACCCCAGCGTGTCGAGGTAAGGCGCGTCGACATACCCTTCTTCAAAGTTCAGTACTGCGATTATCTGGCTCATAACGACTCCTCAATGACGGGTTAAACCCATTCAGCCCTGTGAACAGAAATACATAACGCCCACTGATCATTACCCTGTCCGGCGCAGCAGAATGCCCTGCTCACCCTGCAGCAAAACTGAACAGTAATTCAGCAGATTACGCCCAGCGAAAGCTGGAGAACGCATAGCGTTATCCGGAACGAAAAGGTGTGTTTTTTTGCGCTTCAGCTCACGGCGTAGAGATGGACGTGAGGCAGACAGCAGTTGTCGAAAGCGGGAGTCTCTTTGCTGATGATGCGGGGTGCAGTAATCGCGCGATCCACGCGCGGGATAACCTGACGCTGGCAGATTTGTTCTGCGCGCCGCAGGGCAGGTGTTTCAGCTGGAGAGTTCAGGGCCTGGTCAATACTCTGTTTCAGGCTGCTGAGAGGTTGGCGCCGCCGATGGCGACGAGTACGTGCGTTGCCCACAAAAACGCTTTTGCCATAGTGAATTATCGCCATAACTCCTCCTGTGAATGAGTCTTTGGCGATGGGGTGGCAGGCGCGAGCTTTCGGCGAACCGAACGGGCCCGAATGTCGCGATTCACGATCGCACGCTCGCCCCCCGGCTGCGTGAGCAGCCAGGTGGAAAGTAAGCGAAGGGGAAATAAACGGCATCTGACGACGCTGCATTTTGCGCATCCACCCCATCCCAAAGTTCACTGACTTTTGGGTGGTATGATTCGCGCTTGTGCAGCGCCTCAATTGTTTAAGAGCGGCTCATCCCTGAAAGAACGGCGTTGTTCATCCATATCCAAATTATTAACAGGTTCTTATGCATTATCAAACACTGTTGGTTAATTTTTTATTTACCGCTGGTTAAATTTATGAATTTATGCCGATTATTTTTTTGCGGCCCGCCTGAGAAACGCCATAAAGGCGGGCTCAGCCGAGGATTTGATACTGTCGCGCCTGGCTCATGATCACTTTTGCCAAAACCTTCAGGCTGGTGACGTCATCATGATTGAGATACCAGGTCTCATAACGTTTATTGTCTGATATTACAGCAATTTTCTTATGCTGAAGTTGCAGACGCTTGAGGTAGAGCTGCTCGTCAAGGGTAAAGATGTAGATGCCGTCGCCATCAAACATCCGCACGCTGATATCGACAAACAGCTGATCGCGCGGCGCAAAGGTGTCCGCCATTGAGTCGCTGTTAATCGCGATTAACCGGATGTTTTCCGCCGGGCGACCGTTGAACAGCACCCGCGCCTCATCCGGACCATATTCAATCGCCTGGATGGTTTCGACAAACTCGTCCCGCGCGGGCAGGCCCGCCGCGCTACGCTGACCAATGTCCAGACTGTCCACCCGGAACACATTTTTCCGGGCGGCAAACGTGTTCAGCGTCACCGGCTCTGCGGGTTGATCCATCCCATATTGCAGCCACTCCACCCGGACGCCCAGCAGCTCGCTGAGCGCCAGTAAGTTGCCATCATCAGGCACTGACTGCGCGTTAAACCACTTCCACACTCCCGGCGTTGAAATTTTACAGCCCTGCTTCTGCAGGGCGCTGGCAACCTGTTTGTTCCGTCCATGTCCGGCAATGCCGGCACTCTCACAGGCCGCTATCAGCCTGGCGGTGAAAGCTTGTTTTGTACTTTCTTTTTTAACCATTAGTTAATAATCAGCCATAGAAGAGATACTGGATGTTATTTTCATTATTGCTACCAGTTCATTTTATATTACCGCTCGTTTACTACCTAACCGCTTTATCAAGCGTTCCTGATTATCATTATCCGCCTCAGCCTGCGACGGGACAAAAAATATTGCCTCAGGCCGCATAGCGCCTTGTGTTTCAGGAATGTTCCGTAAGAAATTGCGTGAAATTCAGCCAGCAATCTGGCCTGCGATAAGGTGACCGGAACGGAATTGAAACTGAAGCGCAGAAAATCCTATCTTTCACTGGCCCGAAAAAGAGACGCTAAAAAAAACGGGAGCCTGTGAAAGACTCCCGTTTTGTTAAAAATTATCGCAATTATGAGCGGAGCGTATCGTCGCCCCAGGCTATCCATTTATAGGTGGTCAGCGCCTCTAATCCCATCGGACCGCGCGCATGCAGTTTCTGTGTACTCACCGCCACTTCAGCCCCCAGACCGAACTGCCCGCCATCGGTGAAGCGGGTGCTGGCGTTGACATAGACGGCTGACGAGTCAACCTGGCGTACAAAGCGCATCGCCTTGCGGGTGTCGCGGGTCAGAATGGCATCCGAGTGCTGCGTGCCGTGCGTGCGGATGTGATCAATCGCCTCGTCCATATTTGCCACTAACCGGACGTTGAGATCCAGCGACAGCCACTCGTCGTCATACTGCTGCGGATTGACCAGCGAGACCGATGCCGGCCCCTGCTGCAGCTGCGCCAGCACGTTGCTGTCAGCATGCAGCGCGATCGCCTCCTGCGCCATACGCGCGCTGAAAGCGGGCAGGAAACGATCGGCCATAGCCTGATCCACCAGCAGAGTCTCCAGCGAGTTACAGGCGCTGGGACGCTGTTTCTTGGCGTTAACGATCAGATCAAGCGCCGGTTCGATCGCCATCGTCTCATCAATGTAGATATGGCAGACGCCAATGCCGCCGGTGATCACCGGAATGGTGGAGTTTTCCCGGCACAGCTTGTGCAGGCCGGCTCCGCCGCGCGGGATCAGCATATCGACGTAGCGATCCAGCTTCAGCAGCTGATTCACCAGTTCACGATCGGGGTTCTCAATGGCCTGGACAATTGCCGCCGGTAGTCCGTGCTGTTGCAGCGCCTTCTGGATCACCCGCACGGTGGCCGCATTGGTGCGCCAGGTCTCTTTTCCGCCGCGCAGAATCGCGGCGTTACCGGTTTTCAGGCAGAGGCTGGCAACATCCACGGTGACGTTTGGCCGCGCCTCATAAATCACGGCCACCACACCCAGCGGTACACGACGACGTTCGATGCGCAACCCGCTGTCGAGCTGCCCGCCATCAATGAGCTGGCCAACCGGATCGGCGAGCTGGCAGACTTTGCGCACATCGCTGGCCATGCTGCTCAGCCGCTCCGGATTGAGCGTCAGCCGATCCATCAGCGCGGCGCTCATGCCATTCTGACGCGCATCGGCTAAGTCCAGCGCGTTAGCCGCCAGAATCTCAGCGCTTTCCGCCTCCAGATAGTCGGCAATGGTCATCAGCACCTGGTTCTTTTCCGCCGTCGACAGATCGGCCACGGTATACGCTGCGGCACGCGCCGCTTTTCCCATCTCTTCAAGCATTGTCCGCTCCTTAACTGACGATCATGTCGTCGCGGTGAACCGCCACCGGGCCATATTCATAACCCAGAATGTCGCTGATCTGCTGGCTGTGATGCCCGGCGATCATCCGCATTGCGTCGCTGTTGTAGCGTGAAACCCCATGGGCGATGTCCCTGCCCTGCAGGCTGCGAATGCGGATCACTTCACCGCGCGAGAAATTTCCCTGAATGGCGCGGATCCCTTTCGGCAGCAGCGAGCTGCCGCGTTCGATAATGGCCGCCAGCGCACCATCATCGACGGTCAGCTCACCGGCCGGGGGTGCCCCGAAAATCCAGCGCTTGCGGTTTTCCAGCGGCGATTGCTGCGCATGGAAGCGCGTGCCCACCGGTTTCCCCTCAATCACATCGCTGATCACGCCGGTGCGGCTGCCTGACGCGATGATAACGTCGATGCCGGCGCGGCAGGCCACATCCGCGGCCTGAAGCTTGGTTGACATTCCGCCGGTGCCCAGCCCGGAGACGCTGCCGCCCGCTAAGGAACGTAACGCGTCATCAATCACATGGACATCACTGATCAGCTCAGCGTCGGGATTATTGCGCGGATCGGCGGTGAACAGTCCCTGCTGATCGGTCAGCAGCAGCAGCTTGTCGGCCCCGCCAAGCATCGCCGCCAGCGCCGAGAGGTTGTCGTTGTCACCCACTTTGATTTCCGCGGTGGCGACGGCGTCGTTCTCGTTGATGACCGGCACAATGTGGTTGTCCAGCAGCGCACGCAGCGTGTCGCGGGCATTAAGGAAGCGTTCGCGATCTTCCATGTCGGCGCGGGTCAGAAGCATCTGGCCGATATGGATACCGTAGATAGAGAAAAGCTGTTCCCACAGCTGAATCAGACGGCTCTGCCCCACCGCAGCCAGCAGCTGCTTTGAGGCGATGGTCGGCGGCAGTTCGGGGTAGCCCAGATGTTCGCGTCCGGCGGCCATTGCGCCGGAGGTGACGATCACAATGCGGTGGCCTGCGGCGTGCTGCTGCGCACACTGCCGAACCAGTTCCACCATGTGCGCCCGATTTAACCGGCGCGATCCGCCGGTAAGAACGCTGGTACCCAACTTGACCACTAAGGTCTGACTGCCACTCATATTTCCTGCCGTAGTGAAAAATTTTTACGAAAGGACGTTTTAACAGGAGTCGATAAGGAAGCCAACAGCCAGCGGGGGAAAAGCACGAAATTACGCGGACAAGGGCGTAGACCAAAAGTTCACCGTTAACAAGAAATCAGGAAAAGCGTCATAAAAAGTTCATCTCTGACGGGTAAAAAGTCGGTGCTTTACAAAAACTTTCATTTTTTTACGGCGTTCACACGGCGCTCACATTGGGATTGATAGCAAATGAAGAAAAGCACACTGGCCATGCTCCTCTCTACGCTGATGCTGGCTTCTGCCGCGCAGGCTGCCGAAATCTATAACAAAGATGGCAACAAGCTGGACTTATACGGCAAAGTGAAAGCGGAACATTACTTCAGCGATAACGCCAGCGCAGATGGTGACAAGTCCTATACCCGTATCGGCTTTAAAGGTCAGACACAGATCAACGACCTGATGACCGGTTATGGTCAGTGGGAATATCAGTACAACGTCAATAACTCCGAAGGCAGCGACGCCAACAATGGCAACAAAACCCGCCTCGGTTTTGCCGGTCTGAAATTTTCGCAGTACGGTTCAGTGGACTATGGCCGCAACTACGGTGTGCTGTATGACGTTGAGGCCTGGACCGACGTATTCCCGGAATTTGGCGGTGACGGCACGGCGCGTTCAGATAACTTCATGACTCAGCGCGCCACCGGCGTCGCCACTTACCGTAACAACAACTTCTTTGGTCTGGTGGATGGACTGAAATTTGCGCTGCAGTATCAGGGCAAAAACGACGCCACCAGCGCCAACAGCCGCACCGATATTAACCGTCAGAACGGCGACGGTTACGGCGCCTCACTGGGCTATGCGCTGGGTGATAGCGGCGTGAGCCTGATGAGTGCCATCACCTCCTCTGACCGTACTAACCAGCAGCAGGCGCGCGCCTATGGCGGCGGTGACCGTGCCGACTCCTGGGGCGCAGGTGTGAAGTATGATGCCAACAGCGTCTACCTGGCGGCGATCTACACCGACACCCGCAACATGACGCCAATTAGTGGCACCAACCGCAACACTGGTGCCTCCGTTGCGGGCGCAGCCAACAAAGCGCAGAACATCGAACTGGTGGCGCAGTATCAGTTCGATTTCGGCCTGCGTCCGTCTATTGGCTATGTGCAGACCAAAGGCAAAGATATCGAAAACGGTATCGGCGATGTGGATCTGGTGAAATATATCGACGTCGGTGCGGCCTATTACTTCAACAAAAATATGTCGGCCTTCGTGGATTACAAAATCAACCAGCTGGATGATGACAACGCGCTGTCGCTCAACAACGATGACATCGTTGCGGTGGGGATGACTTACCAGTTCTGATGTGGCGGTTGCGGCACGCCGGTCACAGCATAAAAAAGGGCGGGTTTTCACTCGCCCTTTTGTTGTTAATCAATCTGACTCAGGCTGCGGTGAGATCGAGCCCGCTCAGGGAACCGGGTCAGAACGGAAAGTCGCTTAAGCCAATCCCTGGCCGCTCGGCCCGCGCCGTCCCTGGCGCGGGACGCTTTCCTTTTCTGACCCGGTTCCCTGCGCATCAGGTTTCGTTATCGCGGCCAGTTTCACTCTGCTTCATGCTTCTCAGCACGCTGACGACGAGGTCAGGCCGCCCTTTTCCGCTGACTCAGGCGCTCAGCTTCACCGGTTTCTCATCGAAGTCGCTGGCCGGAATAAGGTCCAGATCTAACTCCTTCAGCATCGCCTTCAGACGGGTATGGAAGTTACGTAAGGTCTCCTCCACGCGCGCCGTGTTCTCTTTGCCCTTGATGGTTGCCACCGACCAGTCACCCTCTTTATCGAACAGGCCGATGTGGTAGACATAGGTAAAGTGGTCAGCCTGCGCTTCCAGTTCCATCCACCAGCCCCAGAACTCACGCAGTTCCGGTGCGGGTTTCACATTAACGCAGGCAGCCAGGCAGTCGAAGAAGAAACGGGTTTCGCCACATTTCCCATCGCGAATATAAGGTCCAAGCTCGGTAAAACGCTTAAGCAGGCGACTGCGGGGATGACCACTTGGTAACGTCATGCTGATTCTCCATTGGTTTTGACCGCTATACAGCCCTGATTTCCGGGCAGCCCGGAAAAATTCCGCTACTAGTTGTAGCAAACAGTGAAAATTTTGCCAGTTACCTTTTTAAACGCTTCTCCAGCCAGTCGCAAATCTCATTCAGCGCTTTGTCGAAACTGGCCATCACCGGCTTCACCGGAATCAGCAGGGCTTTCCCGTCCGATGAGGAACGGGCGATCAGCCTGCTCTCCTCCTCCGGGCTGAAGAGGTCGTTTTGCCAGTAGCCCGAAAGCATCGGCGTGGGCGTGCGACGTCCCAGCAGTCCCTGAGTTTTCAGCGAATAGCGATTGAGTTCGGTGCGCAGTGCGCTGTCAGAGGCGGTGGCCATGCCGAGACGGCTCGCCAGCATGTCCATGTACATATCCGGGATCTTATCCTGCAGCGCCGTCTGCGTCAGCAGCGCGTGTACAATCGGCCCCAGACAGGCAACGCCCCGCAGCCGCTGCGATTCAAGGTAGGCCAGCCGAACGGCCACGTTGGCACCAAAGCGGTAACCAAACGCCGCCACACGCGTATGATCGACCCAGGGCACATTGGTCAGCTCACGCAGCACCTGCTGATGCAGGAAGCTGGTGTCCTGATTCAGCGTCCATTTCACCGAGTTACCCACGGACGGCACATCAATGGTCAGCATCGCGATGCCGCGAGGCGCCAGATAATCATGGAAAAGACGGTAGTGATCGCTCTGTAACGAGTCGAGCGCGCCGCAGAACAGCACGGTGGGATAAGGGGCTTCGACGCCGGGCGGCATGTGCAGAAAGCCGGTGACCGGGCTTCCGCCCGCGATGGCGAAGGTCAGGGTCTTCAGTTCACCGGGCAGGCGCTGCGTCGCCTCTTCATAGGCGCGATTGGCCAGCGTCTGTGCCTGATCGGCCAGCTCATCCCCTTTTATGTAGGGATAGGCGGCGACGCTGTAAAGGTGCGCCGCATGCAGCCAGAAGTCGCCTGCCTCACTGTCGTCGCCAGATTCCAGCGCCTTCTGCTGCCAGATCCCCGCCTGTCTGCACCACTCGAAATGCCAGTTGCCGCTGCGAAAACCGATCACCGTATCGAGCAGCGTCTCATCGGTATGCTCGACCTTGCTGATGGCGATACGGGCCAGCACTTCGCTGATCTCCTGCGGCGTCAGGCCGCGCCAGGTCCACATCAGCTTATTCAGCATCCGATACCAGCCCCGCTGGCTCTCTCCGTCCAGCGTGGAGTGCACATCCGGGGTGGCATGATGCTGACGACGCACCAGGGAAGAGGTTTCAGGATGTTTGAAGCGGGGTTTGAACAGCTCCTCGCTAAGGTTTTTGCTCGTCATTCTCACTTCTCCTGCAACAGAAACGGCGATGGCTAAGTGTACTGTACGGCAATTCGGGGTGCGAGGCTCAGAAAGCACAACGCCCGGAAAACCGGGCGTTGTGACGTGAGGATGGCGTAATCAGCTTTTTACAATCGGCGGGATGTAGACCACGCCCATATCCCACGGCTGCTCGATCCAGGTATCCTGCGGGATATCGACGATGTAATCGTCAACCAGCGAGCGACCGGCCGGTTTTGCGAAAATGGTGCAGAAACGCGCTTTCGGGTACATCTCACGAATCGCCTGCGCCGTTCCGCCGGTGTCCACCAGGTCATCGATCACGATGAAGCCTTCACCGTCGCCTTCTGCGCGCTTCAGCACTTTCATTTCACGCTGATGATCGTGGTCATAGCTGGAGATGCAGACGGTATCGACATAGCGGATACCCAGTTCACGTGCCAGCAGCGAAGCCGGTACCAGACCGCCACGGCTCACCGCGATGATGCCTTTCCACTGTTCAACAGGCAGCAGACGCTGGGCGAGTTTACGGGCATGAATCTGAAGCATGTCCCAGGTGACGACGTATTTTTCGCTCATAGAATAGAAATCCCAGCCAACCGAAATGGCTTAAAAATGTGCAACGGGGAAAAGGTTGCGCGAGATTATAAGGAGTTGACGCGCTAAAAACCAGCACCCGCGCGCTGGTTGCGGCTTTTTAGCGCGTCCGGGAGCGCACCCGGTGAAAAACAGTGATATTCTCGGGCCTGGCTCGTCAGATTCTCTGACGGCGATTTTTCACTGGAAACTCGCGATGTCCGGCCTCGCCGGTACACTGACACAGGAGACCTGTCGTGTCTGAATTGTCTCAACTCTCTCCACAGCCGCTGTGGGATATTTTCGCTAAGATCTGCTCTATTCCTCACCCCTCTTTTCATGAAGAAGCGCTGGCGAGCTACATTACCGGCTGGGCTAAAGAGCAGGGCTTCTGGTGTGAGCGCGATCAGGTCGGCAACATCCTGATTCGCAAGCCCGCCACCGCTGGCATGGAAAACCGGACCCCGGTCGCGCTGCAGGCGCACCTCGATATGGTGCCGCAGAAGAATAACGACACCGTGCATGACTTTACCAAAGACCCGATTCAGCCGTGGATTGATGGCGAGTGGGTCAAAGCGCGCGGCACGACGCTGGGTGCCGATAACGGCATCGGTATGGCCTCGGCGCTGGCGGTACTGGCTGACAACAGCCTGACCCATGGCCCGCTGGAAGTGCTGCTGACCATGACCGAAGAGACCGGCATGGATGGCGCATTCGGTCTTCAGCCCAACTGGCTGCAGGCCGAAATCCTGATCAACACCGACTCTGAAGAGGAAGGTGAGATCTACATGGGCTGCGCGGGCGGGATCGACTTCGTCTCCTCCCTGCCGCTGACCCGTGAGGCCGTGCCTGCTGAGTTCCAGACCCTGAAGCTGACGCTGAAAGGGCTGCGTGGCGGTCACTCCGGCGCCGATATTCACATGGGCCTCGGCAACGCCAACAAGCTGCTGGCGCGCTTCCTGGCGGCCCACGCGGCTGAACTGGATCTGCGTCTGCTGACCTTCACCGGCGGCACACTGCGTAACGCCATTCCGCGTGAAGCCTTTGCGACCGTTGCGGTTGAAAGCCACAAAGCGGATGCGCTGAAATCGGCGGCGGCGCAGTTCCTGAGCGCCATCCAGAACGAGCACGGTATCAAAGAGCCGAATATTGCCCTGGTCACCGAGCCACTGGCGCATCAGGGTGCCGCCCTGAGCGCTGACAGCCGCGACCGCTTCCTGAACCTGCTGAACAGCACGCCAAACGGCGTCATCCGCAATTCAGACGTGGCGAAAGGCGTGGTTGAAACGTCACTCAATATCGGTGTGGTGACGATGGAAGAGGATCACGCCGAGATCAACTGCCTGATCCGCTCGCTGATCGACACGGGCCGCGATTATGTGGTGCAGATGCTGACATCACTGGGCCAGCTGGCCGGTGCGCAGACCAAAGCGAAAGGCGGCTACCCTGGCTGGCAGCCGGATGCGGACTCCGCCATCATGGCGCTGACCCGTCAGACCTACATCGCCCTGTTCGACAAGACGCCGAACATTCAGGTGATCCACGCCGGTCTGGAGTGTGGTCTGTTCAAGAAGCCTTACCCGAACATGGATATGGTGTCGATTGGGCCGACCATCACCGGGCCGCACTCGCCTGATGAGCAGGTGCATATTGAAAGCGTTGGCCTTTACTGGAAACTGCTGACCACCCTGCTGAATGTGGTGCCAGAAAAGTAATCCGGTCGTCAGAAAAATGAACCAGGCTCCGGCCTGGTTTTTTTATGCCTGCCACTTTCCCCCAGCATAATTCGCTGCCTTCTTTTCGTTTTCCCCCGCTATTCCGCCACGTTCCCGCGCTTCGCTGGTTATAGCCGCCATTATGTCCGGATGTCTGGATGGCTAATAAGATTTCGTGCTAGCTTATGCGCTTTCGGCTGTTGCCGCGCCTGAAGGTTCAGGAAAAAATGCGGCCACTCATTCTTCAGGAGAGTCATCACATGCCAGGGTTAAACTGCCTTGAGATGCGTAACATCTCCATCGCTTTTGGCGGGTTTGCCGCGCTATCGTCGGTGGATTTCCGCAGTGAAGGCCATTCGGTTCATGCGCTCACCGGTGCGAACGGAGCGGGCAAATCCACGCTGATGGCGATCCTGTCCGGCGCGCACAGCCACTACAGCGGCGAGATCCTGCTTGATGGCCAGCCGGTCTCCATTCGCACACCGCGCGAGGCTAAGCAGCTGGGCATTCATCTGGTTCAGCAGGAAGTGGATGTGGCGCTGGTGCCGCAGCTCAGCGTGGCGGAAAACATCCTGCTGGACCGACTGGCCGAGCCGGGTCACCGCTATCGCTGGGGAGAGATCCGCCGTCAGGCGCGGGCGCTGCTGGCTCAGCTCGATGTGGCGCTGGATGTTAACCGGCTGGTGGAGCGCTGCACGCTGGCGGAAAAGCAGCAGATTCTGTTAGCACGGGCGCTGTCGCACCACTGCCGCTTCCTGATACTGGACGAACCCACCGCCCCGCTGGACCAGCATGAAAGTGAGCGACTGTTTGCCGTGGTGCGTCGCCTGCAGGCCAGCGGCATCGGCGTGGTCTTTATCTCTCACCGCATCCATGAACTGAAAGCCATCTGTGATCGTCTGACGGTGCTGCGCGACGGCCGCCTGATTGAAACCGGCCCGATGGCCGCGCTGAGCGCAGAGCAGATTGTTGAGAAGATGCTGGGTCATCAGCTGACCGACATCTTCCCGCCGCGTCGTCCACAGCAGGCGCAGCCGCTGCTGCTGGCGGTAGAGGGACTTCACGATGCGCAGCGGCTGCAGGCTATCTCGCTGCGCCTGCATAAAGGGGAGATTCTGGGCATTGCCGGCCTGGCCGGCGCGGGGAAAACCGAACTCTGCAAAGCCCTGTTCGGCGCCACACAAAGTCGCGTCAGCCGGGGTGAACTGCACGGTCAGCCGTGGCAGCCCCGCTCGCCGCACGATTCGGTCAGCCGTCGCATGGCGCTGGTGCCGGAGGAGCGGCGCAAAGAGGGGATCTTTATTGATGAGTCGGTCGCGATGAACCTCAGCGTCAGCGCGGATGACAGCTTTTCGCGCTGGAGCCTGTTTGGTCATCGCCAGGCGTGGCGCTGGGCCGAGCAGATTATCCGGCAGCTGCAGGTGCGCACCACCGGTCCGGCTCAGACGCTGCGCCGCCTGTCGGGCGGCAATCAGCAGAAAGTGGCGATCGGTAAATGGCTGCGCAATAACGCCGACGTGCTGATTTTCGATGAGCCGACCAAAGGCGTCGATATCAAAGCCAAAACCGAACTGTTTACCCTCATCGACAGCCTGGCGCGGGAAGGGAAAGGGATTATCTACGCGTCGGGTGAATTTTCTGAACTGGTCGGCTTATGCGACCGGATTTGCGTGCTCTGGGATGGACGCATTGTGGCTGAACTGGCTGCAGACGACGTCACCGAAGAGACGCTTTTGCTCTATTCCACCGGAGGAACCCCTGCGTGAGCAGCAAAGAGACCCATCTTAAACTGACCGCCACCCCGTGGCATCACCAGCTATTCGACTTTCTCTATAAATGGGGCATGCTGCTCACGGTGGTGATCCTGATCGCCGCTTTTGGGCTGGCTTCCGACAGCTTCCTTGAACCCAATAACATCATCAACATTCTGCGTTCGATTGCGATTGTGACGGTCATTGCCGTTGGCGTCTCCATTTCCCTGACCGTCGGCGGCTTTGATCTGTCGGTCGGCTCGACCGCCTCGCTGGCTAACGCGCTGGTGATTTCGCTGTTTGTCTGGTACGGCTTTGGCACTACCACCGCGATTCTGATCACCCTGGCGCTCTGCACGCTGGTCGGGCTGTTCAACGCCTTCCTGATTGTGATCCTGCGCATCCCCGACATGCTGGCGACGCTGGCGACCCTGTTCGTGATTCAGGGTGTGGCGATGACCTACAGCTTCGGCGGGTCGATCACCGAGAACATGGTGCTGCCGAGCGGTGATATGGCGGAAGGCACCATTCCGGCGGCGTTTGGCCTGCTCGGTCAGGTGCCGACCATTGTCATCATCATGCTGGTGGTGACCGTCGCGGCACAGCTGGCGCTCTCCCTGACCAAACATGGTCGCCGGATGTATGCGCTGGGCGGCAATCCGGAAGCGGCGCGCCTCTCCGGCATCCGCACCACCCGCTACCGGGTACTGGCTTACGTCATCGCCTCCCTGCTGGCGGGCCTGGGCGGCATTCTGCTCGCCTCGCGCATCGGTTCATCCCAGGTCAATGCCGGCAGCGGCTACCTGATGGATGCGGTCGCGGCGGCGTGGATAGGCTTCTCACTGGCGGGCTCCGGCAAGCCGAATGCGCTCGGCACACTGGTCGGCGCGGTGATCCTGGGCGTGCTGCAGAACGGTCTGGTCATGCTCTCTGTGCCCTACTACGCCATGGACATCATCAAAGGGCTGGTGCTGGCTTTAGCACTGGCGATCACCTATATCCAGCGCCGCTGAGGCGCGTCTACCGGAGTTGATAACAATGCAAAAAATAACGCTCTCGCTGCTGGCCCTGAGCCTGCTGAACGCCAGCGCCGCCTTCGCGGAGACCGTCACGCCGGTGCCTGCGGCCATCGCGGGTCATGACGGCCCTATCCGCATTGCGGTGATCCGCAATCTCGGCTCCGATGACAACACCACCCAGTTTGTTGCCGGTGCTATTCAGCAGGGTCGCCAGCTTGGCTTTAAGGTCAGCACCTTCCTCAGCAACGGTGACGACGCGCGCTTTCAGGACTTCGTTAATCAGGCGATCAGCCAGAAGTATGACGGCATCGTGCTGTCGCACGGTAAGGCGCCCTACGCCAGCGGGCTGGTGAAGCGGATTGCCGATGCGGGCATCAAACTGTCGGTGTTTGATACCCCGGTGGAAAGCCCGATTCCCGGCGTCACCGTTACCGCTCAGGATGATGCCTCGCTGGCGCAGCTGTCGCTGGGCCAGCTGATCAACGATTTCCACGGCAAGGCGAATATCGTCAAGCTGTGGGTCGCCGGTTTCCCGCCGATGGAGCGTCGTCAGGTGGTGTATGAAAAACTGCTGAAAGAGAATCCGGGCATTCATCAGCTGGAGTCGATTGGGGCCGTTTCAACTGACGTGCAGGGCGACACCGCCAACAAGATTGGTGCGATTCTGGCGAAATACCCGAAAGGGAAAATCGACGCGATCTGGGGAGCCTGGGATGCGTTCAGCCAGGGGGCTTACAAGGCGCTGCAGGAGAATGGCCGGACCGAGATCAAGCTCTATAGCATCGATGTCTCGAACCAGGATTTGCAGCTGATGCGTGAGAAAAACAGCCCGTGGGTGCAGACGGTGGCGGTCGATCCTAAAACCATTGGCGCGGTCAATATGCGGCTGGTGGCGAAGAAGATTGCCGGTGAAGAGACACCGGCGACGTATCAGTTTAAAGCGGCGTCAATCTCTCAGCAGCAGCTGAACAGCCAGCCTGGCGCGGTGAACGTCGCCTCGCTGAACAAAATCATTCCGGGCTGGGGCAGCAATGAGGATTTTGTCGCGCCGTGGTTCGCCACCCTGGCCGCGAAATATAAGAAGTAATCTGGCGTCAGCCCTGCCGGCGGGTGAGGCTGACTTATAAACCCAGCAGGAGCTGACGTTCCAGCTGGGGATCCACCATCGTCACGTGCAGTCCCACCAGCCGCACACCGCGCCCGGCGCGGCGTTCATCCCAGGTCTTGCGGGCGATGGCGATCATGTCCTCTTTATTCAGCACCGGCCAGATATGCTCCTGGGTGGTCTGCTGAAAATCACTGAACTTCAGTTTGACGCCCTGACGCGCCACCTGTCTGTCGGGTCGGATCTGCGTCAGCCGGCGGTCGAGTTCGGCATAGAGAAAATCGATGATCTCCAGGCAGGCCTCCCAGTCGCTGATATCTTCCGCCAGCGTACGTTCGACCCCGAGCGATTTACGCTCGCGCTCAACGATCACGCCGCGCTCATCAATGCCGTGGCTGCGCTCCCACACCACCCGGCCAAACTTGCCAAAGCGCTTCAGCAGCTGCGCTAAATCGACCTTCTGCACGTCGCCACAGGTCACCAGCCCCATCTCTTCGAGCTTCTTTGCAGAGACTTTGCCTACGCCGGGGATCTTCGCCAGCGGCAGCGTCAGTAAAAAGTCAGGCATCTCTGCCGGGGTGATAACACACTGCCCGTCCGGCTTATTCAGGTCGGAGGCAATCTTGGCCAGAAACTTGATCGGGGCGATGCCGGCCGAGGCGGTCAGCCCGGTTTCACGGTAAATCGTGGCGCGGATCGCCTGCGCCATCAGCGTGGCCGAGCCGTGGCAGTGCGGGCTGTCGGTCACATCCAGATAGGCTTCATCCAGCGAGAGCGGTTCAATCAGCGGGGTATAGCGGGAAAAGATTTCGCGGATCTGCGCGGAGGCTTCCTTATAGGCGTCGAAACGCCCTGGCAGAAGGCGCAGATGCGGGCATAGCTTCAGGGCCATGCCGGTCGGCATTGCGCTGCGCACACCAAATTTGCGGGCCGGGTAGTTGGCGGTGCTGATGACCCCGCGACGTTCGCGGCTGCCACCGATGGCGATCGGGATGTCGCGCAGCTGGGGATTATCACGCATCTCCACTGCGGCATAGAAGCAGTCCATATCGACATGAATGATTTTACGCATACCCCCCTCCGGCACTGGATAAGTATACAGCTGACAGGGGTAACTGCAATATTTGTTGCCCGGGCGAATAAAGTTTACAAATTTCTGGCCGAATAACCTTCAGTAAATCGCGAATTTGGCCGACGCCGTCTTGCTAAAAAAACAGACAATGTTTAATGTTGCGCTGCGGTAGCGGATAGTTCCGATAATGCCAACAAAGACGCAAAATTTGTGTCATGTTCTCTTCACCTCAAGGTATACACAGCATGGGCAAAATCGCACTCCTGTTTGCGATGATTTTACTGCCAGCCCTCAGCATGGCAATGACACCCGAACCCGTTCAGTCAGCGGCACCGGTCAGCAAAGAATTAAAGAAGCAGTTACTCGGCACGCCGGTCTACATCCAGATCTTCAAGGAAGAACGCACGCTCGAACTCTACGGCAAAATCGGTAACGAATATCGCCTGCTGGATACCTACCGCATCTGCAACTTTTCTGGCGGCCTCGGCCCGAAACGCCGTGAAGGCGATTTCAAAAGCCCGGAAGGTTTTTACAACGTGAAGCTGAATCAGCTGAAGCCCGACAGCCGCTTTTATCGCGCCATCAACATCGGCTTCCCGAATCAGTACGATCGCAATCAGGGCTACAGCGGTAACTACCTGATGATCCATGGCGACTGTAAGTCGATTGGCTGCTATGCCATGACCAACGCCTATATGGATGAGATTTTTACCTATGTGAATGCCGCGCTGCGAAACGGCCAGCAGGATGTCAGCATCAGCATCTATCCGTTCCGCATGACCGACAGCAACATGCAGCGTCACCGCTACTCCACCTATGCCAGCTTCTGGCAGCAGCTGCAGCCGGGATACGCTTACTTTGCGAAGTATCACCAGCCGCCGATGGTCAATGTCGCCAGCGGGAAATATGTGATGAACAGCAGCCCGGCACCGGTTTTAGCCAGTCCCGAAGCCGCTTCCCGTTCATTCCTGGCGCTCTCCAAGGCAGAATAACGCCCATTCACCTGGCGCAATCCGCTGCCAGGTTTCATTGGCCGTCAGAGGCTGCGTTGCAATCACCGTCACCACGTCATGCGGCGTGGTGTGCTGCTGAAAATCGACTTCCACATCCTGATCGAGCAGCTGTGCCCGGCCAAACGGGGCGCGACGGGTGATCCAGAAAAGGTTGGTCGAGCAGAAGGCCATCAGATAACGTCCGTCTGACAGCAGCATGTTAAATACCCCCTTCTGCCGCAGCGCGGTGGCCAGCTCGCCAATGAAGCGGAACACCGCCGGCCAGTTGCCCGGCGTGCGCGGATAGCGTGTCGCCAGCTGATGCAGGATCCAGCAGAACGCCTTCTCACTGTCCGTTTCCCCCACCGGCCGGAATGTGCCGGTCTCCAGCTGCTTATAGCCCTTCAGCTGCCCGTTATGCGCGTAGGTCCAGTTGCGGCCCCACAGCTCGCGGGTGAACGGATGGGTATTCTCCAGCGACACCTGCCCGCGATTCGCCTGACGGATGTGCGCCACCACCGAATGCGATTTGATCGGGTACTCCTGCACCAGACGCGCAATCGGAGAGTTAAAGCTCGGCAGCGGATCTTTAAACGTACGGCAGCCTTTATCTTCGTAAAAGGTAATGCCCCAGCCATCTTTGTGAGGCCCGGTTCCCCCGCCCCGCTGAACCAGTCCGGTAAAGCTGAAACAGATATCCGTGGGAACATTGGCGCTCATCCCGAGCAATTCGCACATAGCCACCGCCTCTGATTAAGCGGCCCCCCGTCAGACAGGAGGCCAGCGCAGTTACTTCACCATCTCTTTTTCGACCAGCAGCATCAGGATGTGGATCACCTTGATGTGGATCTCCTGAATGCGATCGGCATAACCAAAGTGTGGCACCCGGATCTCAATATCGGCACTGCCTGCCATCTTACCGCCATCTTTGCCGGTCAGGGTGATCACTTTCATCCCCTGCGCACGGGCGGCTTCAACCGCTTTAATGATATTGGCAGAGTTGCCCGACGTTGAGAGGCCCAGCAGCACGTCGCCCGGACGCCCCACCGCTTCCACATAGCGTGAGAAGACGTAGTCGTAGCCAAAGTCATTACTGACGCAGGAGAGATGGCTGACGTCAGAGATGGCAATCGCCGGATAGCCAGGACGATTTTCACGATAGCGGCCGGTCAGCTCTTCGGCGAAATGCATCGCATCACAATGGGAGCCGCCGTTACCGCAGGAAAGCACCTTGCCACCCGCCTTGAAGCTGTCAGCCAGCAGCACCGCAGCACGTTGGATAGCATGAATATTGGCGTCATCGCTGAGGAATTTATTCAGCGTATCAGCAGCTTCATTAAGCTCAGAGCGGATGATGTCCTGGTACATAGGGATGTCCTTTATAAGAAGAGGTTAATCGCAGCAAGTTTAACGGAATGGCCGGTCAGCGCAAAGCTTCATGCCACGCCTGACCCGGCGGTAGCGGTGTGGATTCCGACACCGGTTGTCGAATAAAACGGCAAAAATCCGTTTTTGTGAAGCAGGTTGTAATTGCGATGTAAACAAATTGATAAATCCGCCCGGCTGCTCTAAACCTCTCTACATAACAGGTCAGACCTCTTACTACTTGCGGAGTGGTTCACTATGATGGTTGTTTCGATACTTGCCACGGTGGCGCTGATTGGCGCCCTCTTCTATCACCGCCTGTCGCTGCGGACCGCCAGCGCGATCCTGCTGCTGTGGACCGCCGCGATGGCGGTCGCGCATCTCTGGACGCCGTGGCTCCTGCTGCCGCTGGCGATCCTGCTGCTGCCGTTCAACCTGCCGTCGCTGCGTCGCAGACTCTTTTCACAGCCGATGTTACAGCGCTTCCAGCAGGTGATGCCGCCGATGTCCCGCACCGAGAAAGAAGCGATTGATGCGGGCACCACCTGGTGGGAAGGCGATCTGTTTCAGGGCAAGCCAGACTGGCAGAAGCTGCATAACTACCCGCAGCCACGCCTGACGCCGGAAGAGCAGGCTTTTCTTGACGGCCCGGTTGAAGAGGCGTGCCGTCTGGCGAACGATTTCCGGATTACCCATGAGATGGCCGACCTGCCGCCGGAACTCTGGGCCTACCTGAAAGAGCATCGTTTCTTCGCGATGATCATTAAAAAAGAGTATGGCGGACTGGCCTTCTCCGCCTATGCGCAGGCCTGCGTTCTGCAGAAACTGGCGGGCGTCTCCGGGATTCTGGCGATCACGGTGGGTGTACCCAATTCACTGGGTCCGGGCGAACTGCTGCAGCATTACGGTACCGAAGCGCAGAAAAATCACTATCTGCCGCGACTGGCGCGCGGTGAAGAGATCCCCTGCTTTGCGCTGACCAGTCCGGAAGCGGGGTCAGATGCGGGTGCGATCCCGGATACCGGTGTGGTCTGCATGGGTGAGTGGCAGGGTGAGCAGGTGCTGGGCATGCGGCTGACCTGGAACAAGCGTTACATCACTCTGGCCCCGATCGCGACCGTGCTCGGCCTGGCCTTTAAACTGACCGACCCGGATCATCTGCTGGGCAATAACGCCAGCCCGGGCATCACCTGTGCTCTGATCCCGACCAGCACGCCAGGCGTGGAGATTGGTCATCGCCACTTCCCGCTTAACGTGCCGTTCCAGAACGGGCCGACGCGCGGCAAAGATATCTTTGTGCCGATTGACTTTATCATCGGTGGCCCGGAAATGGCCGGACAGGGCTGGCGGATGCTGGTGGAGTGTCTGTCGGTGGGCCGTGGCATTACGCTGCCCTCCAACTCAACCGGCAGCCTGAAGAGTGTGGCGCTGGCAACCGGCGCTTACGCGCACATCCGTCGTCAGTTCCGGCTCTCTATCGGTAAGATGGAAGGGATTGAAGAGCCGCTGGCGCGCATTGCCGGTAACGCCTATGTGATGGACGCCGCGGCCACGCTGATAACCGCCGGGATTATGCAGGGTGAAAAACCGGCGGTGCTGTCAGCAATTGTGAAATATCACTGCACCCACCGCGGCCAGCGCGCCATTATTGACGCCATGGACATTGCCGGCGGCAAAGGCATTATGCTGGGTAACAGTAACTTCCTGGCACGCGCCTATCAGGGTGCGCCCATCGCCATCACGGTGGAAGGCGCGAATATCCTGACCCGCAGCATGATTATCTTTGGTCAGGGGGCGATCCGCTGCCATCCATATGTTCTGCAGGAGATGGCCGCCGCCGCCAGCAACGATGTTAATGCCTTCGATGATGCGCTGTTCAGTCACATCGGCCACGTCGGCAGCAGCACCGTGCGCAGCCTGTGGCTGGGATTCACCGCCGGACGCACCAGCGCCAGCCCGACCCGCGATGCCACCCGTCGCTACTATCAGCATCTGAACCGCATCAGTGCCAACCTGGCGTTGCTCTCAGATGTATCGATGGCGGTACTGGGCGGCAGTCTGAAACGCCGCGAGCGCATCTCGGCGCGCCTGGGCGATGTGCTGAGCCAGCTCTATCTTGCCTCAGCCACCCTGAAACGCTATGACGATGAAGGCCGTAATGAAGCCGATCTGCCGCTGGTTCACTGGGGCGTGCAGGATGCCCTGCATCAGGCAGAGGTCGCGATGGACGATCTGCTGCGCAACTTCCCGAACCGGCTGGTCGCGGGTGCCTTACGCATGGCTATCTTTGCGGGCGGACATCACTGCCCTGCCCCGTCTGATCGTCTGGATCACCAGCTGGCAAAACTGCTGCAACAGCCGTCAGCGACCCGCAGCCGTCTGGGCCGGGGCATCTATCTGACGCCGGGCGAGAATAACCCCGCCGGTCAGATGGAACAGGCGCTGCAGGAGGTGATGGCAGCCGAAGTGATTTATGACCGCCTGTGCAAACAGACAAAGCAGCATCTCTCCTTCACCCGTCTGGATGCGCTGGCGAAGCGTGCGCTGGAGCAGGGCTGGATCGATGCGAAGGAAGCAGAGGTGTTGCAGCGTGCTGAAGCCAGCCGTCTGCGCTCCATCAACGTGGATGAGTTTGAGGCAGATGCACTGGCGGTGCCGGTGGCGGAGAAAGCGCCTCAGCCTGCGTCGCGCACCAGCGAGGCGGCGTAGCGTTCAGCCCGGTGTGATGGCCGCACCGGGTTGCTGAACTTATGCTTCCTGAGCCAGCTCTGTTTCAGAGGCCGACATCATGTCGGCCTTTTTTATCCCGCCTGGCGGATGCGGGCAATCAGCGCATCCACATCTTCCACGTGATCGGCAGCCAGAATCAGCGTACGTCCTAAATTAATCGCGTTACCAATGCAGTCTGTGCGCATCGCCGGATCGGCAATCAGCTTCATATCCGCCACGTGGGACATCCCCACCGTGCGCCGAATCAGTTCGGTGCCGCAGTAACCGATGGTGTCCGCCCAGACCTTGCGCAGAAACGCCGCCGCATAGCCGGGCCAGGACAACGCCTCATCGCGGGTTTTCTCTGCCGCCAGCGCCAGAAAATGCGAAGCAAACGTCGACCAGAGACGATGGACATCACTCAGCCGCTGCTCGCGCGCATCGGCTGCCTCACGCGGAGCCAGCAGCCCCGGCAGCGCGCAGTAGTTAATCAGCAGGTTGCCAATCGCCGTTCCGACATCAAACCCAATCGGGCCAAAGTAACCGAACTCCGCATCAATTGCCTTCAGGCTGCCATCAGCCACGAAAATCGAGCCGCTATGAATATCGCCATGCAGCAGCGCTTCGGCATGCGCAAAGAAGCGATGCTTCAGCCCGCCGACGGCAATGCGCAGCGCATCGTCGTTACGCAGGCTGGCGACCAGCGGCTCAAGCGCATCAGGGTAGCTGTTACGCTCATGATCGGTGTAGGGATCGTTAAAGAAGAGATCTTCAGTGATTTCACACATTTCCGGATTAATGAAACGCGCCACTTCCGCCTTTTTCTGATGCGGATGCAGAACGAAATCGGAGGTATGAAACAGGGTCTGTGCCAGATAAACGCCTAACTGCGCTGCGGCTTCCGGGTAGTAAGCGCCCTTCACCAGCTCGCCGCGCCAGATACGATGGCTGGAGAGATCCTCCATCACCATCACCGCCAGCTCCGCATCATAATGCGTCACCTGCACCGTATGCTGCGGACAATATTTATAGTGCTCTACCAGGGTCTGCGCTTCCAGCCTCGCCCGATCCAGCGTCAGCGGCCAGGACTCCCCGACGCAACGCACATAGGGCAACGCCTGCTTGACCACCACCCGGCTCCGGCCCTGATCGTCATAAACTTTAAACACCAGATTAAGGTTGCCATCACCAATCTCTTCAGCGCTGCAGAGCGCGGCAGGATCGTCCACGCCGCCAAATTGCCGGGCATACTCAACAGCATCAGCAGCAGTAAAGGTACGGTATTGCGACATTGCCTGTTCCTCATCAATTGAAGGCGGATAACCCAGGTGTAATAAGCCGTTCAGACGTCTATACATCCGTTCAGCATGTTGGCACAATACGCATCATTAACGCAACATGGATTTCACCCACAATGCAGACACTCAAAACCACCAGCTTAGAGGTTCGTGACAATCAGCTCTGGATTCTGGATCAGCAGGCGCTGCCGCAGCAAAAGAACTGGCTGCCCGCACACAGCGTTACGGAGCTGATTGACCATATTCATGCGCTGCGGGTGCGCGGTGCGCCGCTGATTGGCCTCTCTGCCTCACTGCTGCTGGCGCTGCTGGCTGAACAGGGGCAGACCCGCGCTGAACTGGCACAGGCGCTGGAACATCTGCGTGCCGCCCGGCCAACCGCCGTTAATCTGATGAACAATCTTGACCGGATGAAAGTGGCGCTGGCCCAGCCGGCGTTTGTCACTGCGCTGACGGACGAAGCGCGGCGGCTGGTCCAGGAGGATAAACAGCTCTGTGATGCGATTGCTGAAGCCGGTTGCACGCAGATCAAACCGGGCAGCCAGCTGCTCACCCACTGCAATACCGGCGGGCTGGCCACCGCGGGTGTGGGCACCGCGCTGGGGGTGATTGCCCGCGCGCATCAGCAGGGGTGGATCAAAAATGTCTGGGTGGATGAAACCCGACCGCTGTTGCAGGGCGGCCGGTTAACCGCGTGGGAGCTGGGCGAACTGGCGATTCCCTGTACCCTGATCACCGATTCCATGGCCGCCAGCCTGATGGCGCGCGGCGAGGTGGATGCGGTCTGGGTCGGTGCCGACCGCATTGCCGCCAACGGTGACGTAGCCAATAAAATCGGCACCTACAGCCTGGCGGTGCTGGCCCACTATCACCAGATTCCGTTCTACGTCGCGGCTCCCCATACTACGCTGGATCGTCACTGCCCGGATGGCGCCGCCATCCCGATAGAGCAGCGCGCCGCCAGCGAAGTCACGGGCGTGGCGGGCAGTTTTGGCAGCGTGCAGTGGGCACCGGAAACGGCCAGGGTCTTCAATCCGGCGTTCGATGTGACGCCAGCCGCCCTGATCAGCGGCTGGATACTCGACACGGGGGTGGTCACGCCTGACCAGGTGCAGAGCGGCATCTTCCAGCCGCAGTAAGCGATATCAGGGGTTTGCGGCAGCGCGGAGGCTCACCGCAAACCCCTTTCCGGCCGTGGGCCGATCAGGCCAGACGCGGATAGGCATCGGCGATCTTATCGCCGGTGAAGTGCGCCACCCAGCCTTCCTGGTTGTCGAAAATCCGGATCGCCGTGAAGTGCGGTGACGATCCCATATCAAACCAGTGGGGCGTGCCCGCAGGCACCGAGATCAGATCGTTCTTTTCGCAGAGGATCTGCAGGATCTCACCGTCAAGATGCAGACAGAACAGCCCGGCCCCCTCGACAAAGAAACGCACCTCATCTTCGCCGTGCGTATGCTCGGAAAGAAATTTCTCACGCAGCACCGTTTTCTGCGGATTATCGGCGCGCATACTGATCACGTCCCAGCTCTGATAGCCCTTCTCAGCCACCAGCCGATCAATCGCATGCTGATAGGCCTTAATGACCGTTTCCGCATCCGGGTTCTCACCCAGATCGCGATCGGCTTCCCAGCGTTCAAAACGCACCCCTTTCGCGTTCAGGCGTTCCCGAATCGCCTCTGCTTCGGTACTGTGCCAGACCGGCTGGCTCGCTTCGCGGTCAGTAAAAATCGTCAGTGCGCTCATGCTAAATCGACTCCGGGTTAATCTGGGAAAAATCCGTCACCTGACGATGACGGCTCTCGCTGTCCGCCTCGCCACGCAGTAACTGTATCGTCTGCCAGCCCGCCTCCGCGGCGGCATCCAGCTCCTGACGAATATCAGAGAGGAACAGCAGCTGCTCCGCTGGCTGCCCGATCTCAGCGGCGATCGTGCGATAGGCTGTCACCTCGCGTTTGGCGCCGACGTGCGTATCAAAGTAGCCGCTGAAGATGTCAGTAATATCACCTTCGTCGCTGTAGCCAAATAACAATTTCTGCGCCGCAACCGAACCGGAGGAATATACATAGAGTTCAATGCCCTGCGCCTGCCAGCGGCGTAACGCAGGCAGCACATCGGCATAGAGATGGCCGGTAAAACTGCCGTTAAGATAGCCATCACGCCAGATCATGCCCTGCAGCGCTTTCAGCCCGGTCGATTTGCGATCCTGATCCATAAAATCGGACAGGATCGCGATGACCGCCGCCAGATCGGCCTGCGGCTGCCCCGCTTCTTCCCGCACCGACTGCAGCGCCGCCGCGACCTCTGGCTGATGCTGATGCTCTCGCAGAAAGTCCGCCAGATGCTGACGGGCATAGGGGAACAGGATGTTGTGCACAAAGCGAATATCGCTGGTGGTGCCTTCAATATCAGTAACAATGGCGCGGATCATGCTTTCTCCAGCAGGCGACGTTGACGTTCACATTCAAATAAAAATTCCAGACCTTCCAGATGGCGGCGCGCTTCGCTGACATCCTCGCCCCAGCAGGTCAGGCCGTGGCCGCGCAGCAGGAAGCCGTAACGCAGCGGAAATCGGGCGGCGTAATCTTCAATCTCTGACGCCAGCGCCACGATATCCTGACTGTTATCGAACACGGGGATCGCCACCGTGTCCAGATGGGTATGCTGACCGCTTAGCGATTTTTGCATCTCATAGCCGTGCAGCAGCAGCGCCGCGCCCTGCTCCACCCGCGACAGCACCGTGGCATTGACCGTATGGGTGTGCAGCACCGCGCCCGCTTCAGGAAAGAGGCGATAGATCAGCGTGTGCAGGCCGGTTTCTGCCGAGGGCTTACGGCCCGACAGCGACTGGCTGGTGGCGATATCGACCTCGATAAAATCATCACGCGTCAGCGTGCCCTTATCTTTGCCCGATTCGCTCAGCAGGCAGACATGCCCGTCGCGGCGTACCGACATATTCCCGCCGGTGGCCGGAGCCCAGCCTTTCATGCCTATCCAGTGACAGGCGGCAACCAGCTGATCTAACGGATGACTCTGCGACATAAAGGTTCCTTGCGGTGAAAGGTGAGGCCGGGTGGCTCAGGAAGGTTCTGGTCAGTCTGCGTTACCCATCAAGCCAGAACCGATTCTTCCCAGGTTTTTCTTAAATTCATGACGCATTCAAGCAGATCCTGGGCATCTAATTCATCTTCATCAATCAGGTCAGGATCGGAGCAATAAGAATCCACAGCTGAGAATACCGAGTCAAAATAACGTTGTGTTTCTTTATTTTGATTTTTGGCAGAATCCGCCTCCCTGTGTTCACGCCATGCGTTCAGGTATTTTTCCTCAAACTCTGTAGCCGACATAGCGCCAGTAACAAACGATTCGATAAGAGCCAGCATATCTGCTTCGTTTTGATTAATAGACATTACCTTCACCTTTAAGATCGGAAATTTGAGTGTCAGATAACTTCCATCCAGAGATGAAGTTACCGTCTGGCCTGGTCATTACATCAATTTTAGTTTCAGGATTAAAGTAGTGATTAACATCCTGATTCCATCGGTATTTACCGACTATCTGTTGTGTTACCGGATCATCTATGTGCGCTTTAATAGCCTGTTCATATGACTTCAATCCTTCAGCACCTGGATTGCCCGATACGTTAAAATCCACAGCGTGCTTAAATTTCTTCTGTAGCTGCCTGGTTTCAAAAATGACCCGTTCTGATGGAGCACGAGTGGGTACTTTTGACAGCACTGACAGCTTTTCAATTTCATTTACCGTTCCCATTTTACCCATGGCAAAACCGGCCACTACAGATGCGCCGGTAATGAGAAGAGCTTTGCTATCCATGACCTGATTGAATCCCGCTGAAGCATCACCGCCGAGCTGTTCAGCGGTCTTTCTGAATCCTTCAATATTGCCGTTATAGATTCCGCCAGCAGCCAGTAACCGGCCGGCAGCTTTACTATTGATAGTTTTTGCCACTGACGGGCGGAGGGAATATATCGGGCGTTTCAGTTGGCGGGATATAAGGTCGCTAAGCCGGGATCGGAGAAACAGAGGCAGGTCATTGCGAATATCCCCCGTTGTCGTCAGCACACCCGGGATGGCGTAGTCGGCCCTGTTTTTCTTCAGAAGAACGAGCTTCCCGCATTGGATATCGTCCAGCGTATCGCGATATGCCATCCAGGGACGCTGCCAGTGGAATTGATGATACCGGCTGACAAACCGGATATAACCCTGTGGTAACGTCCATTCCTGAATGATGCGGTTGGGCTGCGTGGTGTCTTTGAGGTCTCGTGCCGCCGTGTCCGGGTGAATAATGTGGTGAATGTCTTCGAGGTAGATGTTGTCCAGTGACATAGTCTGACAGTCATGAAGCATAATGTCCCTTTTACGCTGCTGGTATGTGTCCAATGATGACGTATTACTGATAATACGATGAGCCCTGCCCCTCACACGGCCTGATAATCCGCCTCTTAGCAAGCCCGCAACTGCGCGCATCCCCGCGGGTTTACATGAGTAAGTGACCCGGGTAAGCAAGCGCGGCCAACGCCGCTGACGCGCGGAGCATAAAGCATTTAGACGTCTAAGCGTCTTGATTGCCAAATACTACCATCCTGTTTATAGTGGCACAAACCCCGGGTGACCCCGCTTCTCTCTTCGCGCTTAAGGCCTGACATCATGACGCAGCACATCCTGATCCCCGAGAGCAAACTTCCGGCGCTCGGCACCACGATTTTCAGCCAGATGAGTGCGCTGGCGCAGCAGCATAACGCCATCAACCTCTCTCAGGGCTTCCCCGATTTCAGCGGCCCGGACTATCTGCAGCAGCGGCTGGCCTATCACGTCAGCCAGGGCGCGAACCAGTACGCGCCGATGACCGGGGCGCTGCCGCTGCGTCAGGCGATCGCGGAGAAAACCGCGCGGCTTTATGACTATCAGCCTGATGTGGAAACGGAGATTACGGTGACGGCGGGCGCAACCGAAGCGCTCTATGCGGCGATTACCGCGCTGGTGCGTCCGGGCGATGAGGTGATCTGCTTTGATCCCAGCTACGACAGCTATGCCCCGGCGGTCACGCTCTCGGGCGGCGTCATGAAACGTATTGCGCTGCAGCCGCCCGCCTTCCGGCCAGACTGGCAGGCGTTTGCCGGGCTGCTGAGTGATAAAACCCGGCTGGTGATCCTGAACACCCCGCACAACCCGTCAGCCACCGTCTGGCAGCAGCAGGATTTTGCCGCGCTGTGGCAGGCGATTGCTGCGCGACCGGTCTACGTGCTGAGCGATGAAGTTTACGAGCATATCTGTTTTGATGAAGCGGGCCACGCCAGCGTGCTGGCCCATCCTGACCTGCGTCAGCGCGCCATCGCGGTGTCGTCGTTTGGCAAAACCTTTCACATGACCGGCTGGAAGGTGGGCTACTGCATCGCCCCGGCGGCGATCAGCGCTGAACTGCGTAAGGTACATCAGTATCTGACCTTCTCGGTCAATACCCCGGCGCAGCTGGCGATTGCCGATATGCTGCGTGAGCATCCGGAGCACTATCAGGCCCTGCCCGCCTTCTATCGCGACCGCCGCGATCGGCTGGCGAATGCACTGCGTCACAGCCGCTTCAGGGTTTTACCGTGCCAGGGCACCTACTTTTTGCTGGTGGATTACAGCGCGATCTCCGATCTGGATGATGTCAGTTTCTGCCAGTGGCTGACCCGCGAAGTGGGCGTCGCCGCGATTCCTCTGTCGGTGTTCTGCGCCGATCCCTTTCCTCATAAACTGATTCGTCTCTGTTTTGCTAAACAGCCGGCGACGTTAGATGCTGCCGCGGAGCGCTTATGTCAGCTTTAAAAATCACGCTTTTGCAGGAGACGCTGAGCTGGATGGATGGCGAAGCCAACCTGCGCCATTTTGACGAACAGCTGGCCGGACTCACCGGACGCGATCTGATTATCCTGCCCGAGATGTTTACCACCGGCTTTGCGATGGAGGCTGCGAAAAGCTCGCTGCCGCAGGCGCGGGTGGTGGAGTGGCTGCATCAGCATGCCCGCCGCAGCGATGTGCTGGTGGGCGGCAGCGCGGCGATCCAGACCGAAAACGGCGCGGTGAACCGTTTCCTGCTGGTGGAGCCGGACGGCACGCTGCACCAGTATGACAAGCGACATCTGTTCCGCATGGCGGATGAACATCACCACTATCAGCCCGGCGAAGCGCGTCAGGTGGTGGCGTGGCGTGGCTGGCGCATCCTGCCACAGATCTGTTACGACCTGCGCTTCCCGGTTTTCTCCCGCAACCGCAACGACTACGATCTGGTGCTCTACGTCGCCAACTGGCCAGCGCCTCGCGCCTTACACTGGCAGGCGCTGCTGTTAGCGCGGGCGATTGAGAATCAGGCATATGTCGCAGGCTGCAACCGCGTCGGCAGTGATGGCAATCAGCATCACTACAGCGGCGACAGCCAGATTATTTCGCCGCAGGGCGAGATCCTGAGTGCGGCGGAGCCACATCAGCGCGCCCGGCTGGATGCGACGCTGTCGCTGGAGGGGCTTCACGCTTACCGCGAACGCTTCCCGGCCTGGCAGGATGCGGATCGCTTTTCGCTGTAAACGGGCGGCTCAGCTGCCGCGGTAGGTTGACCAGGACCAGGGGGAAATCAGAAACGGCAGATGGAAATGGCTGCCCGCCTCGGCAATCATGAAATCGATCTGCGCGCTGACGTAGAGCGCATCCCGACCGGCGGCAGCAAAATAGTCGCCGATTTCAGCGGTCAGGCGGTAGTGCCCCGGCGTCAGCGGCTCCGGGGTCAGATCTTTCAGTCGTCCGTCGCTGTCCGTTTCACCCTGAGAGACGGGAAACCACCCCTCCGGGCTGTTCTGCTCCAGCGAGATGGCCACCCCACTGGCCGGTTTTCCCAGCGCCGTGTCGAGAATATGCGTGGTAACGGTACTCATTGAATCGTCTCCCTGAGGCGTAACAGTGTGATTTCACGCAGCTGATCCAGCGCCTCCTGCTGTTCAGCCTGATCGTCATTCTGCAGCCGGCGCTGCAACGCTGCCAGCATCTCCTCGCCGCTGCGCCCTTTCGCGCGAATCAGAAAGACCCGGCCAAAGCGCGCCTCATAGGCCTGATTACCCTGCTGCATCGCCTGTTGCAGAGCGTGATCGGCCTGCTGCATAGCGGACTGCTCGCCGCGCGACAGCGTCGCCTCTTTGTCTGCGCCCCGCGCGCGTTCGCCGATGCGCGGATGCGCCGACAGCGCCGCGGCCAGATCGGGCTGCTGCCACTGGCGGGCCAGCGTGTCGGCGCGGGTCAGCAGCGCGTCTGTGGTGGCAAACGGACGAGCGGCCACCAGCGACAGCTGCCAGTGCGGGATCGCCACACAATGCCGGATAGCCGCCAGCGCCTCGTCAGCCGGCAGCTGATTAAACGTCGTTAATTCCATTTTCAGCTCCGTCCGGCGATCAGCGTGACCGCCTGCAGATAGGCCTGCAGCGCCGGTGCCACATCCTGCACCGCGACTGACTCGGCCGGATGATGGCTGATGCCGCGATGGTTTCGCACAAACAGCATACCGACCGGCCAGCGTTCAGCAATGGCGATGGCGTCATGTCCGGCTCCGCTTGGCAGCGACAGGCTGCGCCCCTGCACCGTTTCAACCGCATGGCTCAGCGCCTGCTGCAGCGCCGAATCACAGGCGGTGGCCCCGATGCGATAAAATTCGTTCGACGTAAACTGCACTCCACGCCGCAGCGCAATCGCTTCGGCCTGGGTTAACAGCGTGGAGAGCAGGGTCTCCAGGGGATGATCGAGCGGGCCGCGCACATCCAGCGACAGCGACACCTCGCCAGGGATGACATTCACCGCCCCCGGAGCACAGCTGAGGGTGCCGACGGTGGCGACCAGCTGCGGATCCTGCTCACGGGTGGTCTGCTCAATAAACACCATCCACTCGGCGGCTGCGGCCAGCGCATCTTTGCGGTGGGTCATCGGCACCGTGCCGGCATGGCCCGCCTCACCGGTAAAACGGCAGTGAAGACGACGCGCTCCATTGATGGCCGTGACCACGCCCAGCGCCAGATCCTCCTGCTCCAGGCAGGGGCCCTGCTCAATGTGCAGTTCAAGA
Source organism: Pantoea sp. ARC270 (assembly GCF_003236725.1). Lineage (NCBI taxonomy): Bacteria > Pseudomonadati > Pseudomonadota > Gammaproteobacteria > Enterobacterales > Erwiniaceae > Pantoea > Pantoea sp. ARC270. The sequence continues at coordinate 5,912 of NZ_PUGA01000015.1, read as the reverse complement.
TAGCCGACGATGTCCTCTATCCGTCGGGCCGCCGCGCCGATTTGCGCACTGTCGAGCCCGACATCCGCCATCGCCTGCGCCACGGTAATGCCGTTGCCATCGGGATGGGTTACCCAGCTTTGCGGCCAGCTGCCGGTAATACCGCGGCTGCCAAGCAGCGTGATGCCAAAGCGGGTCCCCTCTTCATCACCGAAACCGATCACCTCTATCGCCAGCGGCAGACGGCACTGGTGCTCATGAAGCCACTGTACGGTTTCGATGGCGCTGAGCACGCCCAGCATTCCGTCGTAGCGACCGGCGTTACGCACCGTGTCGAGATGCGAACCGAGCAGCAGCGCGGGCGCCCCCGCTTCGGCTGCCTCGTAGCGGCCACAGATATTGCCGACTTCATCCTGCCAGACCGTCATCCCCGCGGCCTGCATCCACTCCCCTACGCAGGCGTTGGCGCGCAGATGTTCCGGCGACAGGTAGACGCGGGTCAGGCCCTCCGTCGTTTCGCTAATCGCTGCCAGCGCATCACAGCGCGCCATGACGCGCTGTGCAGCAGCGAGGGCTTCGCTGGCGCTCATCATCATGCCTGGCTCCCGTAGTGATCCCAGGCGGCCTGAGCTCCCGCGCCCTGCGGCGTGCGATACCCCAGGTGAGTCAGCACCGTTTCCAGCGCGGCCAGCGTCTGCAGCACGCAATCTTTACGCGCGTTGTAGCCCATGGTGCCGATACGCCAGACCTTGCCATGCAGTGGGCCAAACGAGGTGCCGATCTCAATACCGAAATCCTCCAGCATCAGCTTGCGCACCTGGTCGCCGTTTACGCCTGACGGGATCATCACGCCCAGCACGTTGTTCATTTTGTTTTTCAGGTCGCCGAAGGTTTCCAGCCCCATTCCCTGAATCCCCTTCAGCATTGCCTCACCATGCAGTTTGTGACGGGCGATGCCGTTGTCCAGCCCCTCCTGCAGGATCAGGCGGGCACATTCGCGCGCGCCAAACAGCGCGCTGGTCGCTTCGGTATGGTGATTGAGTCGTTCCGGCCCCCAGTAATCCATGATCATGCCGAGATCGAAATAGTTGGAGTAGATCATCTCCTCCTCGCCATCCTGATGCGCCTCGGTGCGGATCCCCTGCTCCACGCATTTACGTTTGCGGATCACCGCGGCCATCTCTGCGCTCAGGGTGATCGGCGAGGTGCCGGAAGGCCCGCCCAGACATTTCTGCATCCCCGCCGAGACGGCATCCAGTCCCCAGGCATCCGTTTCCAGCGCGTTACCCGCCAGCGACGCGGTAGCATCGGTGTAGAACAGCACGCCATACTGCTTACAGATGGCACCCAGCTGCGCCAGCGGCTGCAGCATGGTGGTGGAGGTGTCGCCCTGCACCGTGAGCAGCAGGCGTGGCCGCACTTTTTTAATCGCCTCTTCAATCTGATCGGGGGTAAAGACCTCGCCCCACGGCACTTCGATGGTGTGGACGTCTGCCCGGCAGCGGCGGGCAATCTCGCACAGCAGATGGCCGAAGCGGCCAAACACCGGCACCAGCACCTTATCACCAGGCCGGATAGCGGAGAGCAGAATCGCTTCGATACCGGCGCGGGAGGTGCCATCAACCAGCAGCGTCCAGCGGTTTTCGGTGCGAAATACGCCGCGATAGAGCGCCATCACTTCGTTCATGTAGTGGGTCATCGCCGGGTCGTACTGCCCCAGCAGCTGACTCGACATGGCGCGCAGCACGCGCGGATCGGCGTTGATCGGGCCGGGTCCCATCAGCAGACGCTGTGGCGGATTGATTTGCGGGTAATGATTGATATCCATGCGGGTTTCCTTTTTTAAAACTCAGAGACGCACTGAAGAGATAAACTGCTTCAGCTCCGGCGACTGCGGCTGCGCAAACAGCGTTTTACTGTCGCCCTGCTCCCAGACGCGCCCCTGATGCATAAAGACCACTCGATCGCCCACGTCGCGGGCGAAATTCATTTCATGCGTGACGAGGATCAGCGTCATGCCTTCCGCTGCCAGCTGCTCCAGCACTTTCAGGACTTCGCCCACCAGTTCGGGATCCAGCGCAGAGGTGATCTCATCACAGAGTAAAACTTTGGGCGTCATCGCCAGCGCACGGGCGATCGCCACGCGCTGCTGCTGGCCCCCCGAGAGGCTGGCAGGGTAATAGTTAAGGCGCTCGCCCAGCCCCACCTTCTCCAGCATCTGCGTCGCCAGCGCCCGGCATTCAGCGTCGCTTTTCTTCAGCACGCGGCGCGGTGCCAGCATGACGTTTTCCAGCGCCGTCATGTGCGGGAAGAGGTTGAAGTTCTGAAACACCATGCCAATCGAGCGGCTGATTTCACGCGCCTGCGAGTCACGACTGGTGATGGTCATGCCGCCGAGCTTGATGCTGCCCTCCTGATAGCCTTCCAGCCCGTTCATACAGCGCAGCAGCGTGCTTTTGCCCGATCCGCTGCGACCGATGATCGAGATCACCTCTCCCATGTCGATATCCAGATCCACGCCTTTCAACACATGGTTGTCGCCGTAATATTTTTGCACCTGATTAATGGTGATGAGCGGCATTGAATTTTTTCTCCAGATACTGGCTGTAGCGAGACAGCGGATAACACATCAGGAAGTAGCCCAGCGCCACCAGCCCGAAAACTTTAAACGGCTGGTAGGTCACGTTGTTCAGAATCGTGCCCGCCTTGGTCAGCTCGATAAACCCGATAATCGACGCCAGCGCGGTGCCCTTGATAACCTGTACGGCAAAACCTACCGTCGGGGCGATGCCGATACGGATCGCCTGCGGTGCAACCACCCGCCATAGCGTCTGACCAAAAGTCAGGCCGAGGCAGCGTGACGCTTCCCACTGCCCTTTCGGCAGGGCGCGGATGCTGCCGTACCAGATATCCACCAGAAAGGCGCTGGTATAAAAAGTCAGCGCCAGCGAGGCAGCCGTCCAGGGCGCCACATCAATGCCAAATAAGCCGACGCCAAAAAAGGCCAGGAACAGCTGCATCAGCAGCGGGGTTCCCTGAAACAGCGCGGTGTAACCCCGCACCGCACGCGTCAGCCATTTGCGCTGCAGCAGACGCAGCAGCAGCAGAGGCAGCGTCACCAGGGTTCCGCCGACAAAGGCCACCAGCGACAGTAACAGGGTCCAGCGCGCCGCCAGCAGCAGGTTGCGCACGATGTCCCAGTCGGTAAAGGTCGTCATCATGAAGGCTGCACTCCAAACCATTTACGGCCTATCGCCAGCAGCAGATGGCGCATCGCAATCGACAACGCCAGATAGATCAGCGTGGTCACCAGATAAACTTCAAAGCTCAGAAACGTACGCGACTGGATCAGGTTGGCGGCGAAGGTCAGCTCCTCATAGGAGACCTGCGACACCACCGACGACCCCAGCATCACGATAATGCACTGGCTCACCAGCGCCGGATAAATCCGCTGCAGCGCAGGAGGTAACACCACCCGCAGAAAGGTCTGGCTGCGGGTCAATCCCAGCACCCGCCCCGCTTCCCACTGACCTTTCGGGGTCACCTGGATGCCGGCACGGATGATCTCGGTGCTGTAAGCGCCCAGGTTGATCAGCATCGCCAGCAGCGCCGCCTCACCGGCGGTGAGTTTCAGCCCCAGATTCGGCAGACCGAAAACGATAAAGAACAGCTGCACCACAAATGGCGTATTACGGATCAGCTCGACATAGAGGCCCCAGAGGCGGCTCAGCCAGCCCGGTTTACCGCTGCGCAGCGCCGCGCCTGCGATGCCAATCGCCACCCCACCGGTGGTCGCCAGCAGCGTCAGCTGAATGGTGACCCAGAGGCCGGAAAGCAGCTCCGGCCAGTAGGGCCACAACGCGGGAAAGTTAAGTTGCCCGGTCATGAATCTGTCCTCATGCGCCCAGGCTGGCGGGCAGTGGCGCTTTCAGCCACTCTTCGGACAGCTTGTTCAGGGTGCCATCTTTAATCCCCTGCTCAATCAGCGCATTCACCTTCGCCTTCAGCGCAGGCTCATCTTTCTTCAGACCGATAAAGCAGGGCGAATCTTTCAGCATAAACTGAGCGACTGGCGCTTTTTCCGGATTCTGACGGGCAATGGCAGCGACCACCAGGTTGCCGGTGGCGACATACTGCACCTGGCCGGAGAGATACGCCGATAAGGTGGTGTTGTTATCTTCGTAACGTTTCACCTGCGCATCTTTCGGTGCCACTTCGCTCAGCACCATATCCTCCACCGCGCCGCGGGTAACGCCAATCGACTTGCCGCTCAGCGCGCTGGCCGCCTTGATCTCGTCACCTTTCGGTCCGAAGACGCCCAGAAAGAACGGCGCATAGGCGCGGGTAAAGTCGATCACTTTTTCACGCTCCGCATTTTTACCCATGCTGGAGATCACAAGATCGACCTTGTCGGTTTGCAGATAAGGCACCCGGTTGGCGCTGCTGACCGGCACCAGCTGCAACTTAAGTTTCATCTGCTTCGCCAGGTATTTCGCCATGTCGATGTCATACCCCTGCGGCTGCAGATCGGTACCGACCGAGCCAAACGGCGGGAAATCCTGCGGAACAGCCACGCGGATCACACCGCGCTTCTGAATGTCCTGCAGTTGATCGGCCAGTGCGCTTCCCGCCTGTGCCATCAGTAATGCCGCTGTTGCAACCGCCATTAAAACTTTTTTCATTATGCACCCCGGTGAAATGTGATGAAACAAAAGATTCTTTAACAGGCAATCTGCAACTAATGTGCCAACAAGGGCCGCGGCGTAAAAAGGGTTAAGCGGCAAAGATTTCACTGAAAAATGGGCGTAACCGGGGAGGATTACGCCGCGGGCGGGCGTGTGCTGAAATGGGGCAAAGCACCAAAATGGTGCCTGTTAACGGTGCTCCAGCTCGTCGAACTGCTGGTAGAGATCGGCGATCTGATGAATACGCTGCCGCCCCTGCGCCAGCATTTCATGCAGCAGCGCATTGGCAATCAGGTTAATCAGACTCATGGCCGAGCCGTAGCTGTCGAAGGCGGAAACGCTGTCGAGCGGCGTGCAGAGCTGCCAGCGTGCCAGCGCAGTGACCGTCTGCGCCTGCGGCTCACACAGCGCCAGCAGCGGTATTCCGGCCGCCTGAAGCTGCTGCATCAGCGGACGGATGATGCGGGTGCGGCGGCGAAACGCCATCACCACCACCATATCCTCCGGGGTGATATCCACCAGCTCCTCTGCCAGCGTCTGGCCTGGCTGCGGCAGGATAAAGACCTGCGAGCGCGCCTGCACCAGCTGCTGTCGCAGATGCAGCGCCACCGGATAGGCGTTGCGCATGCCGATGATAAAGACGCGCTTCGCCTGCGCCAGCTGCTGGATCACATCGTTAAACTGGCGGGCATCCAGGCTGTTGACCCACTGCGTCAGGTTCGCCATCTCCTGCTTGTAGTGGCGCGCCAGCAGCGTGTTGCCCTGCACCGCATCCCGGTTATCGGTCAGCGGCATGCCGCTCTGACGCAGGATGCGCAGCTCATCGCGCATATCCTTGTACTTCTCATATCCCAGACGCTTAAACAGCCTGCTGACCGTGGCTTTCGACACGCCGCTGAGCCGCGCCAGCTCGGCGCTGTTGTAGCTGATCAGATCATCGAAGTGGTCAAACACGAAGTCGGCAATGCGCTGCTCCTGCGGCGAGAGCTGGGGATAGTGACTCCGGAGTCGTTCATCAAGCTGTTTCATATCGCACCCTGTAACTTTTGTTTCAGCAGAAGCTAGCACAATTTACGCCAGGTTAACCGGCGCAATGTCAGCTCAGGCTAAAAACTGGAACAGCTCTTGCTTTGCTATCGGTTCTGTTACCCGAAGAACGAGAAAAAGATGATTCAGAGTAATATGGCGCCGATGGGCATGGCGGTGACGCCGCACCATCTGGCGAGTGAGAGCGCGCTGGCGGTGCTG
>NZ_PUGA01000014.1:0-64125 GCF_003236725.1 Pantoea sp. ARC270 | reverse complement strand
GGTTATCGCCCAGAGATGACTTCTGTCACCGTGTCATTGAGCACACCGTTACTGACCTGAATCACCGCTTTATGGGGATCGAAGCGCAGCACGCGCGACAGGGGATCGGGGCTTTTTCCCTCCAGCAGCGAGCTGACCGGCTTGCTCTGCCAGCAGTGGCGCATCTGTGTCAGCGTCATGCCGGAGAGGTGCGTTAACGCCCTGGCCAGCGCGATGTCCTGACTGCGTTGCTCAAGCAGGTCGCGGATAGCGGCCTCTTCCATCGCGATCTGCTGCCCGGTCAGCCAATGACCGAGCTGCTGGCCCTGTCCCAGAAAGGGCGAGTAGATCATGCAGATCAGCTGCGCTTCGCTGAGGTCAAACGCCTGCACGGCGAACGCGGCTGCGCGCTGCCGCTGCTGCCGAATCGCGGCGTCATCCTGATAGCGCGCCGCCATCTCGTCGATCAGCTGCGGGGGAAAATCCTTCTTCACCATCAGCCCCAGCGCAAAGCGCACATATTCCCGGATCCCCTCGGCGTAGCTGCGCTGCAGGAGCGTTTCGGCCCGCAGTCCGCGCAGATGCGCCATCAGCGTCGGGTTACCGCAGTCGGACTCAGAAAAGCTGAACATCAGTTCATCAAACCGGAAGCCCATAAAGTCGCTGAGCAGCGCCCAGTGCGCACCCGCTTCATAGGCCGTGTCCTGATAGATATTGAAGAAGAGCGGATCGCGCGCCAGCTGGTGGGTGATGCGGTGCGCGGGGGTGAGCTGGCCGGCCCCGTAGATGTCGCGGAAGTAGCGCTCTGCGACGCCATCCAGCGTCTGCAGGAACCCGCTGAAGCCACGGCTTTTTTCCGCGACCGGCGCATCAAACAGTCGTGAGAGGTGACGCGCCCAGGCAACATAGGCGGCCTGCTCCTGCGGCGAATCGCCGGTGATAATCATATCCACCCCGCCGTTGTAGTCCGCCGCCAGGCCAAAGGAGTTGACCATGCTGAGGTTGCAGGCGTTGCAGAAGGTGGAGCGCGCATCGGCGCGAAAGCGGTGGCCATTCATCAGCACATCGTTGCGGTTCTGCTCACGCACGCTGTCCGGCATCGGCAGATCGCGGGCGAAAGGGCGGATCAGCAGACCATCCACCACCAGACAGGTCACCCGTTCATCGTCATGCATCGCCAGCGACTGATAAACGCGATGAATATTATCCATGACGCTCTGGTTCATCGCCGCGTGACGGTTGGTGCTGACCCGCAGATGAAAGGTGGTGCCCTGCTGCTGCCAGATCAGCCCCTGAATGTAGCGCACGTAAGCCACCATGTAGCTGCTGTCTTTGCCGCCGCCATAGGCGAGCAGGACGCGGTTGTTCTCAGGCTGCTTATCGGGTAACGCCGCCAGCAGACGGACCGAACAGCGCTGAGCCGACGCGATGATGGCCGGTGAGAGATACGCTTCCATTGCTTTCATCATGGCGGGCAGATTATTCATCTTTCACATTTTCCTTAGGTGAACGGCCTGCCGTTATGGCCACAGGCCCGACGGCAGCCGGGCGCTGTGCGCCGTTTAGCGTCATGAATAATTAAGAGATGCAGCCTAAAGTACTTTGAATGTACTCTGTTGAATATGCACAGATCAGCGCGATATGGGGTGGAACAGATGACCGGGGTTATCGGGGAACAGGAGAGTCAGAGCAGCCGTTATCGCCAGATAGCAGAACAGATTAAACAGGCGATCCATGCCGGTTCACTGGCACCCGACAGCCGTCTGCCCTCGGTGCGCACCCTGGCGACACAGTACAATGTCAGCCTCACCACCGCCCTGAAAACCCTGCGTACGCTGGAAGATGAGCGCTACGCCGTCGCCCGTCCGAAGTCGGGCTTTTTTGTTGCCCCACAGCGGCCCGCTTCGCGTGCGTTACCCGTCGTCAGCGAACAGCCGCGCGCCATCGCCCCGCTCGATGAGCAGACCGAACTGCATCTGGCGATGCTCGGATCAGACTGCCGGGTGCGCCTCGATCTGGCGAACGGCGACAGTGCCCTCTATCCGATCAGGCGGATTGGCCTGCTGATGCGCCAGATGGGTTACAGCAAACCCGCCCTGCTCGGTAACACGGTTAAGGGCACCGGCTATGCCCCGCTGAAAGCGGAGATTGCCCGGCGCGCGGTCGATTATGGCTGCAATATCAGCGCCGACGATATTCTGATCACCAACGGCTGCATTGAGGCGATCTCGCTGTCACTGCGCGCCACCACCCAGCCAGGCGATGTGGTGGCGGTGGAGTCCCCCTGCTATTTCGTCCTGCTGCAGATGCTGCATAACCTCAATTTACGGGTGATTGAAGTGGAAGCCGGGCCGGAAGGCTATGTGAATGTGGCAACCCTCACCCGTCTGTTTCAACGCAAAGCGGTGCGGGTCTTTCTGACGCTGTGCAACGTCAACAATCCGCTGGGAAAAAGCATTCCCAACGAGCAGAAAGCCTATATTGCGCGCCAGGCTGATGAAAACGATGTGGTGATCATTGAGGATGATATTTTTGGAGATACCGCCTTTGGTGAGCGTCGCCCTTTCCCGATGCGCGCCTTCAGCCCCAACGCCATTCTCTGCAGCGGCTTCTCGAAAACCGTGGCACCCGGCATCCGCATCGGCTGGGTCCACAGCGTCAACTACATGCGAAAGATCGCCTCGCTGAAATATACCTCCACCATGGGCACCTCGGTACTGTCGCAGGCGGCGGTGGCGGAACTGCTGCGCAGCGGCGGCTATGATGCTCACCTGCGCAAGCTGCGGCGCGAACTGGCGCGGCAAATCAGCGAAATGCGTCAGTCGGTGCTGCGGGAGTTTCCGGCCGGGACAACGGTCTCCGACCCGGAAGGAGGATATGTGCTGTGGGTCGCCATGCCGCCGCAGGCGCTGAACGTGCGCGAGCTGTTTCTGAAGGCGCGCAACGCGGGTATCGGGATTGCGCCGGGCCATATTTTTGCCACCGATCAGCGCTACGATCACTGTTTCCGGCTGAATGCCGGTTTTGGCTGGAATGCGGAAGTGGAACAGGCGATCCGACAGCTGGCGCAGTGGTGCCAGCTGTCGTTAACCGACGCGCAGGCTTAGCTGTCGCGCCAGGCGTTCTCCACCTCTTCCGCCAGAATCTGCACCGCCCGCTCGATGTTCTCCGCATCCGGCACGTAGTTCATCCGCATACACTGGTGGGTGTGCGGCCACGCCTGCTCCAGCCCCGGGAAGAAGAAGTGGCCCGGCACCATCAGCACACCGCGCGCTTTCAGCCGCTGATAGAGCGTTTCCGTGGTGATCGGCAGATCGCGGAACCAGAGCCAGAGGAAAATCGCCCCTTCCGGCTTGTGGATCAGGCAGCGCTCTTCTGACAGATGGCGGCGCAGGATCGCAATCGTCTGCGCAACCTTCTGCTGATAAAACGGCTTAATCACCTCTTCGGAGAGCCGCAGCAGATCGCCGCGACGAATCATCTCATTGGCGATGGCCGGGCCAATACTGCCGGGGGCCAGGCTGATAATGCCGTTCATGTTGCTCAGCGCAGAGATGGTCTTCTCGTCTGCGATAATGATGCCGCAGCGCGCGCCCGGCAGGCCAAGTTTCGACAGGCTCATGCAGAGAATAATGTTGGGATTCCACAGCGGACGCACTTCGCTGAAGATGATGCCGGGGAACGGCACGCCGTAGGCATTGTCGATCAGCAGCGGCACATCATGCTGCTGCGCCAGCGCATCCAGCTGGATCAGCTCCTCATCGGTGATCACGTTGCCGGTGGGGTTGGTCGGACGCGAGACGCAGATCAGCCCGACCTCATCGTTCATCGGCAGATGCTCGAAATCGACATGATATTTAAACTGTCCCTCCGGCAGCAGCTCAATGTTCGGCTTCGCCGAAACAAACAGCTCCTCTTCCAGACCGGCATCCGCATAGCCGAGGTACTCAGGCGCCAGCGGAAACAGCACCCGCTTTTTGCTGCCGTCGGCGCGGCGACCGGCAAACAGGTTAAACAGATAGAAGAAGGCGCTCTGGCTGCCGTTGGTCAGCGCAATATTCTGCGCGGTAATCGGCCAGCCAAGCTGGTCGCGCAGCAGCCCGGCCAGCGACTCCAGCAGCGTCGCTTTGCCGCGCGGGCCGTCGTAATTGCACAGTGCTTCGCTGAGTTTGCCCTCCTCATGCATCTGCTGCAGCAGCTGCTGAAAGTAGTCGTTCATGGCCGGGATCTGCGCCGGATTACCGCCGCCAAGCATGATGGTGCCGGGCGTACGCAGGCCTGCGCCCATATCTTCCATCAGACGTGAAATGCCGGAATGTTGGGTAAATTTGTCGCCGAACTGAGAAAAGGACATAGCGGTTAAAAATTTGTGATTGCGAATCGGGGGTTCACCATAACGCCCGCCATCGGCGGGCGCAATGGAAAGGCGTGGCGATTATTTCAGCGCCTGAGGGTTAACGCAGTTTTTATCGACGTTTCCGCCGAGCGCGGCGATAAGATTCTCCACCGCATCCTGCATCATGCCGTAGCGGGTTTCGTGGGTGGCAGAACCGATGTGCGGCAGCGTCACCACGTTCGGCAGCGACAGCAGCGGAGAGTCGGCAGGAACCGGCTCCTGCTCAAACACATCCAGCCCGGCGGCGTGCAGTTTGCCCGCCTGCAGCGCGGCGATCAGCGCCTTCTCATCCACCACCGGCCCGCGACCGGCGTTGATCAGTACCGCATCCGGCTTCATCAGTTCCAGCTCGGCGGCCCCAATCAGATGGTGGGTTTCGTCAGTCAGCGGCAGGCTGATGCAGACAAAATCACTCTGCTGCAGCAGCTCTTTCAGTTCGCAGCGCTGCGCGCCAAAGCGCGACTGCGCCTCCTCATGCTCACGGCGGGCGTTGTAGAGGATTTTCATGCCGAAGCCAAAGTGGGCGCGCTGCGCCAGCGCCATCCCGATCCGTCCCATGCCGAGAATGCCCAGCGTTTTATGGTGTACGTCGATGCCGAACTGCGCCGGTCCGATGCTCTTCTGCCAGTGGCCCGCTTTGACCCAGGCATCCAGCTCCGGCACCCGACGCGCGGTGCTCAGCACCAGCGCCATCATGGTGTCAGCCACGGTTTCCGTCAGCACGGTCGGGGTGTGCATCAGCACCACATGACGCGCATTCAGCGCCGCCACGTCAAAATTGTCATAGCCCACCGAGACGCTGGAGCAGACGCGCAGATTAGGCATGTTCGCCAGCAGCTCACCATTCACTTTTCCGCCCGATCCCAGCAGGCCCTCGGCCTGGCGGAACGCCGCAGCGTGCTGCTGCTGGCTCTCTGGCGAAAGATTGCTCACTTCCGTCACGTCACACTGTTCAGCCAGGCGCGCATAGAGGTCGTCAGGCAGTTTTTTATAGAGAATTACAGCGGGTTTCATTCAGTGGCTCCCGATCAAACAAATAAGTAGCGGGCGGCTTGCGGGCCGCCCGGAGAAAACAGAGGCTGACGTTTACGCCCGGGCGGCCTCCGTACAGGCCCGGAAAGGCCTGTGCGAACGGCGCAGGCGTTGTGGACCTGCACCGGGCCAGCCCGCTTCAGCGTTTACGCTTTCAGGCCGGTTTTGCGCCCCGCAGCGGCGGCGCTTTGTTCTGCGCCGGTTTCACAATCAGCGTCAGCCACACCGACACCAGCAGAGCCGAACCCATAAAGATGTAGGAGGCAGCCGGGCTGCCGGTCGCCCCATTAAGATAGCCGACGATCCATGAACCGATAAATGACCCCAGTGCACCCATACTGTTGATCAGTGCCATTGCCCCGCCCGCGACGTTGCGTGGCAGCATCTCAGGAATAATGGCGAAGAACGGTCCGTAAGGCGCATACATCGCGGCACCGGCAATCACCAGCAGGGTGTAGGAGGCCCAGAAGTTGCTTGAGCCGACCAGGTAAGAGCCAAGGAACGCCAGCGCCCCCACCAGCAGCAGCGGCCAGACAAACAGCTTACGATTCTGGGTTTTGTCCGACGCCCAGGAGACCACGACCATCGCAATGGTCGCCGCCAGATAAGGCACCGCTGACAGCCAGCCCGCTTCAACCATGCCCATCTGTGTGCCGTTACGCAGAATCGACGGCAGCCACAGCACAAAGCCATACACACCGATGCTCCAGGCAAAATATTGCAGGCAGAGGATGATCACATTGCGGTTGCGGAACGCTTCACCGTAGTTACGCACCGCCTTGATGTTTTCCTGCTCTTTTTGCAGCTCAGCCTGCAGGGCCGCTTTCTCTGCATCGCTCATCCAGCGCGCCTGAGACGGCTTATCCTGGACCAGGAACCACCAGGCAATCGCCCAGATGACCGCCGGAATCCCTTCAATGATAAACATCTCACGCCAGCCGAAGGATTCGATCAGATAGCCCGACACCACCGACATCCAGAGCACCGTGACCGGGTTCCCCAGGATCAGAAAGGTATTGGCGCGCGAACGTTCCGATTTGGTAAACCAGTTGCTGATGTAAATCAGCATGGCCGGCATCACCGCTGCTTCCACCACGCCCAGCACAAAGCGAATCGCTGCCAGCATCGGAATGTTGCTGACCACACCGGTCAGCGATGCACAGCCACCCCACAGGATCAGGCAGCCGAAAATCAGTTTCTTCACGCTGCGGCGTTCGGCATAGATTGCGCCCGGGATCTGGAAAAAGAAGTATCCCAGGAAGAACAGCGCGCCCAGCAGCGAGGACATGCCTTTGGTGATGCCGAGATCGTCATTAATCCCGGCGGCAGAGGCGAAGCTAAAGTTTGCACGATCAAGATACGCCAGGCTGTAGGTGATAAACACGATGGGCATGATGAACCACCAGCGTTTTGGCGCGATTGTCTGCTTTTTCATCGGGAACTCCTGTGTCTGTAGAGGGGCGCGTGAACTACTCGTCGCCCAGTTGCTGACGCGTCGGCAGACCTTCGCTGTCACCAATGACCTGAATCGCCATCGAACCAATTTTGTTGCCGCGGCGAATCGCCTGCGGCAACGTCTGACCTTCCAGCAGGGCGCTGATCACGCCGACGGCAAAACCGTCACCGGCCCCTACGGTGTCGACCACGTTGTCGACTTTTATCGCCGCCACCTGTCCCTGTTCACCCTGTGCGGTTTTATACCAGGCGCCGTCACAACCGGTTTTAATCACGACCGCTTTCACACCCTTATCGAGATAGAAATCCGCAATCGCTTCCGGCTGACGGTAGCCGGTCAGGATCAGCCCCTCTTTTTCGCCTGGCAGTACCCAGTCGGCATACTCCGCCAGCAGATTGAGCTGCTTACGCATCTCCTCTTCACTGCGCCACAGCACCGGCCGCAGATTCGGATCAAACGAAATGGTTTTCCCGCGCGCGCGCATCTCCTTGGCCGTGTGCTTCAGCAGTTCCAGTGAACTCTCTGAGAGCGCTGCCGCCACCCCGCTGAGGTGCAGATGGCGTGCCGAGCCAAAGTAGTCCGCGTCAAAATCGTCAACCGACAGATGGCTGGCCGCCGAGCCTTTACGGAAATACTCGACCAGCGGGTCAGAGCCATCATCGACTTTGGATTTAAGCTGGAAACCGGTGGGATAACGGTTATCGACCGTGACCCGGGCATGGTCAATGCCCTCTTTTTTCAGCTGCTGGCAGATAAAGCGACCAAAGGCGTCATCGCCAACCCGGCTGACCCAGCCCACTTTCAGGCCAAGACGCGCCAGGCCGGTCGCGACATTGAGTTCTGCGCCTGCTGCGCGTTTAACAAAGGTCTCTGCAGCGGCGAGATCGCCGGTTTCACGGGCGACAAACATCGCCATCGCTTCCCCGATGGTGACCACATCAAGCGGACCGGTGTGATATTGGGTGTGATGACTCATTTTTACTCCTTACACATTGCGCAGCAGCGACACATAGTGGCGCGTCACCGCAATCAGATCGTCGCCTTCCAGCGGAAATTCAATACCGCGCGGCACCGAGCCGGGCAGCTGTTGCAGCAGGTCACGCCAGCCAGCGTCCGCCTCGTCCAGCGCAATTGCCCGGAAACTCTCCTGATGCGGAACGGCAGCTTTGACATGCACATAGCCGACCTGCGCGGCCAGCTGCTGCGCGGCCTGGAAGGCGTTTTCGCCGGTCCAGCACCAGTTCCCCATGTCGAAGGTCATCGTGATCGGTAGCCCGGCTTCCCTGATCGCCGTGAAAAACGCGACGGAGGGTGCGAGTTTGCCCTGTTCGGTCTGATCGTTTTCCACCGTCAGTTCACACGGCAGTGCTGCCAGATGCGCCTGCAGCGTTTCACGGTGAAGTGCGCCGGTGAAATGTCCCAGCGCGACTTTCAGCCGCTGCGCATTTAACTGGCGTGCTTCTTCAACGTAGTGGGTTATGCGCGGATTGATTTCGCCGCCGTCACAAAACAGCGTATCGGGCACCGAATAGCTGGCCTGAAGCTGATGCTGTGCCACCGCCTGCGCCAGGGCGGGCAGATCGGCCAGCGCCGCGTCATCAAGCAGTTCGCGGCGGATTTCGACGCCATCAGCACCAGCCTGCTGAATGATCGGCAGCAGCGCAGTCTGGCCGCCGACTGCGGCGATCTGCGCATGGCCATAAGCGGCGGTCACCACAATGATGTCAGGTTTCATGTTCTGCTCCATGGCAGGTTTTTGCGCGTAGCGGATACAAAAACCCTAAATGGAACCGGTTCCAAAGCAAAGCAGCAAACTGTGAAACTATGATCGTGCTCACGAAGCGAGCACGAAGAGAGGTCTGAGGCTTACAAACGCAGGATTGTACGCTAAGTGCATATCAGAGAGCTCCGATTAAGGAAAAAAGTGAGGATTTTTATCATGTTAAGAGGGATGCGGATAGCTATGAAGTCATCGTTACTGAAAAGCGTTAACGGGATTAATGCAAAAACGGATCGGAAAAAACCAAAACCGTCATTTTATGATGCTGTTAAATTTAATTCCTTTATTTCCATCCTATTATTGCTCAGCGTCATTTATAGTCGGTAATAAGATAGCAAACGGAGGTTTTGCAGATGAAATGGATTTTAATAACACTATTACTTGCTTCAGGATTAACAACGGTTTCAGCCCAACCCGATCAGGAGATAGAAAAGGAACTCTCCACTGCCACTCTATTTTCGATGGGCTTCAATGGATTTATTGCGAAGGAAATGCCGCAACAACTGATATATGAAAAAGCTTTAAAAGTTAACAACTCTGTAAAGATATTTGAAAGTGTGATGGAATCTGCAACCGCCACGCCTGAAGGTAAAGCCTGGGCGGCATGCGGTCTTTGGCAGAAAAAAGAGATAGACAAAATAAAAGTAAGAAAAGAATATAAAGCTCTGCCTGTAACGCTATTAACGGGCGACATCCTCAGGCAGGAATCCTTAGAAAAGGTTATCGAAAATATACGACTACACGGATGCAAATTAAGGAGATCGAAATGAGAAACATAGATAAGTCAGAAGCCGAACGCGTTGCTGGCGCCGTGAATATGAGTGATTCAGGCGAGCCAGAAAAAAACTTTATTATCTTCGGGGGAAGCCCGGATGAATGGTTTGATAATATAAAAGTTTTCTCGACGCCAGGCCCAGGCCCTCTCAGCGTGTGTGCTGTTAATTTAACTCTCTCCGGCCTGCCTTTGTAAGCCAGTAAGAAGCCTGTCCTGAGCAGGCTTCTTTCGTCCCTTTCGGCAATACCTTAACGGCACACTCTCTGATTTGCCCGCTCAGCCCGAAGTAAGAACAAACCTTAACCTCAGGGAAGCGGCTGGCTGGAGCCGCGAACGATCAGCTCGCCGGAGAACACCTGTTCGGCAACCGGCAGGTCACTGCCATCAATACGGGCAATCAGTCGCTCCAGCGCGCTGAAGCCAATCTGCCAGGTCGGCTGTTTCAGCGTGGTAATCCCGACACCGGCCAGCGCCGCCCACTCCAGTTCATCGAAACCGAGCAGGCCGATATCGCGGCCCCACTGCAGGTTGAGTCGCTGCAGCGATCGCGCCACCTGCAGCGTCAGCGCCCCGTTGGCGACCATTACCGCACAGCGTTTGCCCGCATGCTGCTGATGGAATGCCAGCAGCGCCGCGTCAAGCGCATCGGGCTGATGCAGCACCACTTCCACATTCTGATGCTCAACCTGCGGATGCGCCGCCAGCAGATGGCGAAACGCCTGCAGACGCTCGCGGCGCGTATTGACACTGCCCAGCGGCTCACTGAGAAACATCAGAGCCTCATAGCCATTGTCGACCAGATGGCGCGTAGCGGTTTCGGCGGCTTCGGCGTTGTTCAGGCCCACCACATCGCAGGGAAAATCGGGGATTTTGCGGTCAATCAGCACCATCGGCAGCAGGGACTGCTGCAGATGATTCAGCACCTCTTCGCGCATCCCGACCGCATTAACCACGATGCCTTCAACCTGATAACTGCTCAGAAGCTGGAGGTAGTGCTGCTCCAGATCCACTTCGTTGTTGGTATTACACATCAGCAGCGTAAAGCCCTGCTCACGACAGGCGGCTTCAATGCCACTCATGACATCGACGGAATAGGGGTTAGTGATATCGGCGATAATCAGCCCAATCAGGCGCGTACGCCCGCGTTTCAGACCGCGTGCCATCTGGCTCGGACGATAGCTGAGGTCCGCTATCGCCTGTTCAATCCGCGCTTTCAGATCGGCGGAGAGCAGATGCAGTTCACCGTTCAGATAACGTGAAACGCTGGTTTTACCGGTCCGAGCCGCGTGAGCAACATCGCTGATGGTGGCGCGAGGCGGCCTGGTTTTCATGAGATATCCTGCAAAATTATAAATTCGGCAGAGACTAGCACAAGCGCAGCCCGGAGCAAAAAGCGCTACGCCGGTAATTGCAGCCAGGGCTGCCACAGGGTCTGTAACGTCTCCGGCGGCGCACCCTCGATCAGCCGGACAATCATCTCCGCCACCTGCTCTCCAGCCTGATGTGGCGTTGCCTGACGAATCGCGACAATGGGATGATCGAGAATCGCATCCCCCGGTAATCCCTCCCAGCCTGCCAGCAGGATGGCATCCTCACCCGCTGCGCGTCCGGCCTGATGCAGCGCCACAGCCGCGCCTTCCGCCAGCGCACCACAGTCGGTGATGATCACCTCCGGCATCGGCCCCTCTGCCAGCCACTGCCGGGTCTGCTGATAGCCGGCACGGCGCGTCGGTGCCACTGCCGCCATCGCATAAGGCGCGAGATCACCCAGCGCCGTCAGATAGCCCTGACGCCGGTCGCGCGCGCGGCTGCTGTTCTCCTCACTGCCAAGCCAGGCGATCCGCCGCCGTCCCTGTGCCAGCGACCACTCCACCGCCAGCTGCGAACCGGCAAGGTGGTCAACATCAAACCAGGCATAGGTGGCGGGCAGATCGCTGCGACCCAGCGTCAGAAAGCGAAAATCGGTCTGCAGCAGCGCATGAAGCCGACAGTCATCTGGCCGGGTGTGGCCGATAATCAGGGCATCGACAGCCCCGCTGCGCAACAGGCGGGTGAGCGCCGGAGGATTCTGCTGCTTATCTGTCAGCAGCAGCAGGTTAATATCATAAGCGGCCAGGTGATGCTCGAGTGCCAGTAACATGTCACTGAAATCGCTGCCACTCAGAGGCGAAGCCCCCGGCGGACAGACCAGGCCCACCGCGTTAGCGCGACCGGTTTTCAGCCGTCTGGCCGCCGCATTAGGCCGGTAGCCGCGCCGTTGCGCCTCCGCTTCGATGCGTTTACGCGTCTCCTGAGCGACATCCTGGTAACCATTGAGGGCGCGGCTGACGGTGGTGACAGAGAGACCTAAAACCGCCGCGATGGCTTTAAGAGACATAGGGAAATTTCCACTGATCAATTTTTGATCAGGCTACCATAAAGCCTCTGCTGGCTCTATCCACAGAACGCTTTCTGGTGCTTTTAACGTAAGGCTTTCCAGAAAAAAGGGCGCCCCCGAGAGGGGGCGACCACGGTTAGCCCAGCGGGGTGAGTGTGATCTCAACGCGACGGTTTTGCGCTTTGCCGGCTTCGGTGCTGTTGGTGGCAACCGGATTATCCGGGCCTGCACCCTGCGTACGCAGGCGATCGCTCGCCACGCCCTGCACGATCAGCGCGCTGGCGACACTTTCAGCACGCTGCTGAGAGAGACGCATATTCAGCGCACGGGTGCCGGTGCTGTCGGTGTAACCCACGACGTTTACCGCCGTTTTTGGATACTCTTTCAGCACCATTGCAACACCGGTCAGGGTGTTCGCGCCTGCGGGTTTCAGATTGCTGCTGCTGGAGTCGAAGGTGACATTGTTGGGCATGTTCAGGACGATGTTATCGCCATTACGGGTCACGCTGACGCCGGTGCCGCGCATCTTGTCACGCAGTTTCGCTTCCTGCACGTCCATGTAGTAGCCCACGCCACCGCCCAGTGCCGCGCCGCTTGCGGCACCAATCAGGGCACCTTTACGGCGATCTTTCTTCGACGATGAAAGCACGCCGACACCGGCACCCACTAATGCGCCCAGGCCAGCGCCTACGCCTGACTTACCCGCCTGTGATTCACCGGTGTAAGGATTGGTGGTGCAGCCAGGCAGGGCCAGGCTGCCGCTCAGTAACAGGGTGATCGCGATTAATTTCTTCTGCATTTTTGTTCCCTTACAGTCGAGACACAGGGGAAAACCTTCCCCATAAGTGGCACGAT
The DNA here is from genome assembly GCF_003236725.1 of Pantoea sp. ARC270. Classification (NCBI taxonomy): domain Bacteria; kingdom Pseudomonadati; phylum Pseudomonadota; class Gammaproteobacteria; order Enterobacterales; family Erwiniaceae; genus Pantoea; species Pantoea sp. ARC270. The sequence goes on along the minus strand of NZ_PUGA01000014.1, from coordinate 51,475 downwards.
TATGCCGCCTGTGGAACAGGGATGTATGAGGAAAAATCCTGATTTATGAAGAATCAGCGGGTAATGGCATCAGGATGGCAGAAACAGTTGCTCTGATGATCGTTTATCAGCCCGCAGGCCTGCATAAAGGAATAGCAGATTGTCGGGCCGATGAATTTAAAACCACGCTGCTTTAACGCCTTTGAGAGCGCAATGGCCTGCTCTGACGTGGTGGGGGCCAGGCTGTAGTCGGGATAATGGTGAACGATTTGCACGTTATCGACAAATTGCCAGACGAACTGGCTGAAATCCTCACCTTTCGCCTCCATTTCCAGGTAAGCGCGGGCATTCGCGATAATGGCGGCGATTTTGCCGGGATGGCGGATAATGCCGCTGTTCAGCAGCAACTGGTCGATCGCTGGCGCGTCCATCTGCGCAATCGCCTGCGGATCAAACTGGTGAAACGCCGCGCGATAATTTTCCCGCTTTTTCAGCACGGTGATCCAGGAGAGTCCCGCCTGCTGTCCTTCCAGACAGAGCATCTCAAACAGCGCACGCTTGTCTCTCTGCGCCACCCCCCATTCCCTGTCGTGATAAGCCAGATAGAGGGGATCCTGTGTTACCCAACCACATCGTTGCATCGCTTTGTTCCTTTTAACAAGAATATTTTAGCGGTCCGCTTGATCTTAAAATTAATCGGTTGATAGTTAAACGATCAGCGGTTAAATAACAGAGACAGCGCGAATTTTAATTACGACGCCGGATAATAACTTCAGCCCTGCCTGGAGAAGAGATGTCGCCGAAAAGCGGTTGGAAAGGTCTGAGAACCTGCTGTGCTGCATGGCTGTTAATCTTAATGGCACCGGCTTTTGCCCGGAGCGGCCTCTCTGCGCCGCCGCACGCCGACTTTCTGCCGGACTACGATACGATACTGGCAGAGAAGATCGCGCTGACGCCCCTCACCTTCAGTGACGAAAACCGCGCCCTGTTTGAAGCCGCCATTAACTCTCCCACCGCTTCACCCATCGCGCTGCACAGTGAAACCGGCAGCGCAGGCACCACCCCGCTGGGAAAACGCTACCGGGCTGGCGTGGAGATGCCTGTTGCGCCGTCGCTCACCACCGGGCCGGTGGCGCAGTATGCCGTCGATCCGCAACCCATAAACTGTCTGCAATGTGACTACAGCGATCAGCAGAGTCGCGAGCAGAGTGCCAGCGTCGGCTGGCGCATCGATTCGCAGCAGGGATGGATATCGCCCTGGGCGCAGCTCAGCTATCGCTATCTGCTGGCGGAGACGCCCCAGACTCCCCGCCGCGAGACGACGAACGGCCCGGATCAGAGCGAGGGCATCGACCTGAGTATCGGGGCGCAGCTGCCGCTGAACGACAATCTGGCGGCTTTCGCCTCATTTTCACAAAACGAAGCGCTGAATAATCAGGAACAGCAACTTTACAGCTTCGGCTTCAGCGCCAGCTTCTGAGCGGGGCATGAAAAGAGAAAGGCGTTCGGGCGTTTAAAATATAATGAGCCTGCTAATCATTATACTGGTAACACTATGCGCAACGATCTCACTCTTATTGGCCGCGAAATCGCGGTTTTTCTGCTGGCAGCGCTGTTTCTTGCCCTCACCATCGTTCCTGTCTACATCGACGTCGCCTGGATGAACGACGCACTGCATGAGACCTCATTGACCGAAACTACTCAGGAAGTGATGCTGGCGACCATCGCCGCACTCTTTTTTATCGCGGCCCGACGCCGTCCCGATCAGCGCGGCGCGCTGACTCTGGTCGCCGGTTTTTACGCCTGTATGCTGATCCGTGAACTCGACTTCGTGTTTGATGCCATTCAGCATGGCAGCTGGGTCTGGTTTGCGCTGGCCGTCACCGCGGGCTCACTGGCCGTCGCGCTGCGCACGCCGAAAAAAACCGTGCATGCGCTGGCTGCCCTGGTGCAGCACCGCAGCTGGCCGGTCATGGCCTCCGGCTTTTTAGTGGTACTGGTCTTCTCCCGACTGTTTGGTGTGCATGTGCTGTGGCAGCACCTGATGCTGGGGGATTACAACCGGGTGGTGAAAAACATGGCCGAAGAGGGCACTGAGCTGCTGGGATACAGCCTGTGCTGGCTCGCCTCGGTTCGCTATGTATGGCAGACCCGCCCCGCTGCTGCCGCCCTTACCGTGCGCGCACCGGAATCTGTACCGGCCCGCCATGCCACGTCGCCGGTGACCTCGCACTGACCCGCACTCCTGCTTTTTAAGCGATCCCCTCCGTTAAAAAAGGTACAATAACCCCTTCTGCGCCGGCGACAGGTTCCCGGCGCAAGGTGTTCGTTAACCTCAGGTCTTTTCATGTCAGCTAAAATCTTAACTTCAACGCTCATTGGCCTGGATGCCTTCCGACAGGATCCGCTGACTGCCCTGCAGCAGGCGGAAAAGGGCACGCTGGCGGTGTTAGATAACTATGCGCCGGTGATGTATGCCATCACCCCGGCGCGTCTGGCCGAGTTGCTGGCGCTGGAAGCTGCCGCCCGGCAACCGAATGATGTGGCGCTGGATGACAGCCTGTATGACGATGCGCCCGCCGCGATCCACACACCGGCCGGGAAGTTCGCCATGTATCCGGGCTGGCAGCCGGATGCCGACTTTACGCGCCAGGCCGCGATCTGGGGCGTGGCGCTGGCTGAAGCCGTCACGCCGGGCGAGCTGGCGGCCTTTGTCGCCTACTGGCAGGCGGAAGGCCGGATGTTCCATCATGTCCAGTGGCAGCAGAAACTGGCGCGCAGCATCCAGATGAACCGCGCCGCAAATGGCGGGCAGCCGAAGCGTGATATCACCCAGTTGCCCGATCCTGACCGTACCATTCCCGATGGTTTCCGAGGTGAATGATGAAAACGCCAAACGATCTCTTTAGCCGTCTGAAAAAAATGATGCCTGAAGGCACCCGCCCCAAATTTGCCAATGGCCAGGAGTTGCTGGCGTGGAATCAGGAGCAGGGTCGCCTGCGCTCAGAGGCGATAGTACGCGAGAACCGCGCCATGAAAATGCAGCGCGTGATGGGCCGTTCCGGCATTCGCGAACTGCATATCAACTGCTCGTTTGATAATTACCGGGTTGAGAATGAGGGCCAGCGTAAGGCGCTGGAGCTGGCACGGCAGTATGCCGCAGAATTTGATGGCAGCATCGCCAGCTTTGTCTTTTCAGGACGTCCCGGCACCGGTAAGAACCATCTGGCTGCGGCGATCGGCAATGACCTGATCCTGCGCGGCAAAAGCGTGCTGATCGTGACGGTCGCCGACCTGATGTCGAGCATGAAGGGCACCTTCAGCGGCAGCAGCGGCATTACCGAAGAGCGGCTGATTCAGGATCTGAGCAGTGTTGACCTGCTGGTGATCGATGAGATCGGTATGCAGAGCGAATCGCGCTATGAAAAAGTGATCATCAACCAGATCGTCGATCGCCGCTCCTCCTCCAAACGCCCGACCGGCATGTTATCGAACCTCGACCATGCCGGTATGAATGCCCTGCTGGGCGAGCGCGTAATGGATCGTATGCGGCTTGGCAACAGCCTGTGGGTGCGGTTTGACTGGGAAAGTTACCGCAGCCGGGTGCGCGGCGACGAATATTAATTCCTTCGCGCGCTGGCGCCTCTCTCCGCTGGTGCGGCTCTCCCCATGGCCGCACCGCTGTCCTCTCGTTCCCTCACTCTTATCCGAAACGCGCACCGTTTCGCTTACCCGCCCGCCTGCAGCCGAGGGTTATCCCTGATAGCGAGGTTGTGTGAAACAGCACACAAAAGTGTCAGATCAACGTTTCTCACGGGCTGATACACTGAAATCTGTCTCCTCTGTTGGGTGGATCCGTGATGAAAACAAACGGCAAAGGCCCTGCACTCCTGCGACTGAACAATCAGAAACGGGTAATGGCCCGGTTACGTAAACTGCGCGTCACGTCGCGTCAGGATCTGGCGGAGGCACTGGAACTCAGTAAGAACACCGTCTCACTTATCATCGATGACCTGCTGGATCAGGGGCTGATTGAGGAGCTGGGACCGGTCAGCGTGGCGGCCGCCGGACGGCCTAAAATCGGCATCGCCCTGCGGCCGGAAAAGCTCAAGAGCGCGGGCATTATGGTGGAACGCAACGTCATCCACTGGCGGGTCTGCGACTACTTTTCGCAGGTGCTGGCGGAACAGACGCTGCGCACCGATACCAGTAACCCGACCCGCCTGCTGGCGGAGCTGGCGATGCTCTGCCGGGAACTGACAGAGCGCTATCCCGATCTGCTTGGCTTCGGCCTTGGCTTTCCCGGCATCGTCGATCCCCGCCGGGGCTGGATGCATCTCTCCCTGCCGCTTGAATGGCAGGATGTTGACCTGCTGAGCACGCTGCGCAGACACGTTCGCCTGCCCATCCGCATCATGAACAATGTCAAAGCGGCGGCGCTGCTGGCCGTCGAGCAGCACGGACTCTCCGTGGAGAGCGGGCATTTTTATCTGCGGATTGCCGAGGGCATCGGCGGCGCACTGATCCAGCATGGCGACGTGTTTACCGGACACAGCTGGACGGCGGGTGAGGCGGGACATCTGATCGTTCAGCCTGGCGGGCCACGCTGCAGCTGTGGCCGGCGCGGCTGTCTGGAGGCGCTGGTCAGCAAACCTGCCGTGAATCAGCTGCTGGCGCAGCATCAGCCTGGCCTGAGCTGGCAGAACCGCGACAGCGCGCCACGCGTGGTAGATACGGTGATGACCCAGGCGGGGGGCTATCTCGGTGCGGCGCTGAGTCAGATCATGCTGCTGCTGAACCCCGCCACCATCATCATTGATTGCCCGTGGAGCGCCAGCGAGCTTTTCTGCAAAGCAGTGCGCGACACGGCGCAGGGCAACGCCTTCGCCTTTACCGCCACGCACACCCAGCTGCATTTCCCCGCGACCCGGATTGATCCGGCGAACGGGCTGGCGCTGGCGGTACTGGAGCAGAGTGAGCAGCGGGTGTGAGGCCGCAGAGACTCTTCCCTACAACACCTTCTCCCCGTGATGCTGCCGGTACTCCTTCGGGGTGGTGTCGTAGCTTTTGCGGAAGACCGAGTAGAAATACTGCAACGAGGGGTAGCCGCACATCTGTGAGATCTCATTGATGTTAAGCGAGGAAGACGCGAGCAGTTCGCGCGCTTTTTCCAGTTTTTCGCAGTGGATCATCGCATGAATGGTGTCGCCGGTTTCATCCCGGAAGCGTTTTTCCAGATTGGAGCGTGACAGCCCGACCGCATCCAGCACCTGCTCCACCTTGATCCCCTTGCAGGCATTAAAGCGGATGTAGTGCATCGCCTGAATCACCGCCGGGTCGCGCAGCGAGCGGAAGTCGGTCGAGCGGCGGGCGATCACTTTTACCGGCGGCACCAGAATGCGCTGAAGCGGCAGAGGCTGCTTATCCAGCAGCCGGTGCAGCAGCTTGGCCGCCTGATAGCCCATCTGCCGCGAGCCCTGCGCCACGGACGAGAGCGCCACGCGCGACAGATAGCGGGTCAGCTCCTCATTATCAATCCCGATCACCGTAAGCTTCTCCGGTACCGGAATTTTCAGGTGTTCGCACGCCTGCAGCAGGTGCCGCGCCCGTGAGTCGGTGACGGCGATAATCCCGGTTTGCGGCGGCAGCGTCTGCAGCCAGTCGGCGAGCCGGTTCTGGGCGTGCTGCCAGTTGGCAGGCGCGGTTTCCATCCCCTGATAGACCACGCCCTGATAGCGTTCGCGCCCCACCAGCTGGCGAAACGCCTGTTCCCGCTCCTGCGCCCAGCGCTTGCCGCTGGAGGCCGGTAATCCATAAAAGGCAAAGCGATTGATCCCCTTCTCTTTCAGGTGCAGAAAGGCTTTCTCTACCAGCGCGGCGTTGTCAGTGGCGATGTAGTGCACCGGCGGATAATCTTGCGGCCGGTGGTAGGAGCCTCCGACGCCCACTATCGGCACGGAGACATTCGACAGCAGGGTTTCGATGGAGCGATCGTCGTAATCGGCGATCACCCCATCTCCCAGCCATTCGCGGATGTTGTCGATGCGGCAGCGGAAATCTTCTTCGATGAAGATATCCCAGTCAGTCTGCGATGCCTGCAGATACTCCCCGACCCCCTCCACAACCTGACGGTCATACACTTTGTTGGCGTTAAACAGCAGGGTAATGCGATAGCGTTTGTCATGCATGGTGGCGCGTTCCCTTAAATGCTCAGCGCATTGCATAGCACGGCTGACAGGGGCAAAAAAATTGTTTGCGCCACAATGTGATCGTCCGCGCGATTACACCCGACGCCGCGTGGCCGTATCCATCCACACCGCCAGCAGCAGAATCGCCCCTTTGACGATGTACTGCCAGAAGGTCGGCACATCCATCATGCTCATGCCGTTATCCAGCGATGCCATGATAAAGGCGCCCATCACCGCCCCCGCCACGGAACCGACGCCCCCGGCCAGGCTGGTGCCGCCGATGACACAGGCGGCGATCGCGTCGAGTTCCGCGATGTTACCCGCCGACGGCGAGCCAGCACCCAGCCGCGAACTGAGGATCAGCCCGGCAATCGCCACCATCACGCCGTTGATGGCAAACACCGCCAGCTTGGTGCGCGCCACGTTAATGCCCGAAAGGCGCGCAGCATCGATATTGCCGCCGATGGCGTAGATACGACGGCCAAAGGCGGTGCGGGTAGCCATAAACATGCCCGCCAGCAACAGCATGACCAGCAGCAATACCGGCGTCGGCACGCCGCGATAGTCATTGAGTAACCAGATGGCCCCCAGCACCAGAATCGCGGTGATCGCCTGACGGCCCACCGTGCCGCTGGCCGCGCCCTGCGGCAGCCCGAGCTGCTGACGGCGCAGCCGCAGACGCCACTGCCACAGCATAAACAGCGCCAGACCGACAAAACCAAAGCCGAAACCGACGCCGTCCGGCAGATAGCTCTGACCAATCTGCGACATTCCCGGCGTAATCGGCGCCACCGTGGTGCCGTCGGTAATCCCGACCAGGATGCCGCGGAACGCCAGCATCCCCGCCAGCGTGACGATAAACGACGGCACTTTGCGGTAAGCCACCCACCAGCCATTCCAGGTGCCGAGCAGCAGCCCCATCACCAGCGTCACCACGATAGTCAGCGGCAGCGGCCAGCCAAGCCAGACGTCGAATATCGCCGCGGCCCCGCCGAGCAGGCCCATCATCGAACCCACTGACAGGTCGATCTCCGCCGAGATAATCACGAACACCATGCCGACGGCCAGGATGCCGGTGATGGCGGTCTGACGCAGCAGGTTAGAGACGTTACGCGCACTGAGCCATGCGCCATCGGTGGTCCAGGTAAAGAACAGCGCAATCACGACAATCGCGCCCAGCATTACCAGCACCTGCAGGTCAGGCAGCGTGAACCTGCCCGGTGACGGTTTGCCCGGCGTGCCGGAGAGGCGGCTTTGGGTACTTTCACTTTTAAGCATAATGTTCACTCCGCAGGGCAGCTTCCATCACCTGCTCCTGAGTCAGGTTATCGTTAACTAAATCGGCTTTGATCTGCCCTTCATGCATCACCAGCACCCGATCGCTCAGGCCCAGCACTTCCGGCAGCTCAGACGAAATCACAATGACAGCGATCCCCTGCTGAACCAGCGCATTGATCAGCAGATAGATCTCCTGACGCGCGCCCACATCGATGCCGCGCGTCGGCTCATCCAGAATCAGGATTTTCGGGTTCAGCAGCAGGCATTTCGCCAGAATGGCTTTCTGCTGATTGCCGCCGCTTAACCGGCCAATCGGCAATTCTGACGAGGAGGTTTTGACCCGCAGCCGGCCGATCGCGTCGTTGATGGCCTGCTGCTCCTGCGCTTCATCCAGGGTCGAGAGCTGGTGACTGAACTGATCCAGCGCCGCCAGGGTAATATTTTTGCCCACCGCCATCAGCGGCACGATGCCATCCTTTTTGCGATCTTCCGGCACCATCGCGATGCCGTGCGCAATCGCGGCGCGGCAGTCGGTGAGGCTGACCTGCTGACCATTGATCCAGATGTCGCCCTGCCAGCGGCCCGGCCAGACACCAAACAGACACTGCACCGTTTCGGTTCGGCCCGCGCCCACCAGCCCGGCGATGCCGAGGATTTCACCGCGTCGCAGCGTAAAAGAGACGTTGTTGACGCGGCGGATATGGCGGTTGACGGGATGCCAGGCGGTGAGTTTTTCCACCTTCAGCACCGGGTCGCCGATCTCATGCGGCGCATGCGGATAGAGCGCGGTCAGCTCGCGGCCGACCATCATGGTGATGATGTCATCTTCGCTCATGCCCGCCGCCGGACGGGTGGCAATGTGCTGACCGTCGCGGATAACGCAGATGGTGTCGGAGATTGCCTTCACCTCATTCAGCTTGTGCGAAATGTAGATGCAGGCGATGCCGTGTTCACGCAGATTGCGGATGATACCGAGCAGCACCTCCGTCTCCTGCTCGGTCAGGGAGGAGGTCGGCTCATCCAGAATCAGCAGCCGGACCTGTTTGTTAAGGGCGCGGGCAATCTCCACCAGCTGCTGCTGGCCCAGACCTAACTCCCCCAGGCGGGTGGCAGGAGAGACGTTAAGCCCGACCCGCGCCAGCAGCTGCTGGCAGCGCAGGGTCATGGTTTCATCATCCACCATGCCGAACCGGCTCAGTTCGGCACCAAGGAAGATGTTCTCCATCACCGTCAGTTGCCGCACCAGCGCCAGCTCCTGATGAATGATCACGATGCCTTTACGCTCGGTATCGCGAATCGTCTGTGCCTGAATTTCGTCGCCAGAGAAGTGGATCTGCCCCTCGAAATCGCCGTGCGGATAGAGTCCGCACAGGATTTTCATCAGGGTCGATTTGCCTGAACCATTCTCACCGCACAGCGACATCACTTCGCCCGCCTCCAGGTGCAGGCTGACATCATTCAGCGCTTTCACGGCACCGAAACGCTTGGTGATGTTTTTCATTTCCAGCAGCATCGACTGTTCTCCCTCACGCTTTGCGCGGTCAGAGTTCGCTCTGTTTGTGGAAACCGTCTTTCACCACGGTGCTTTCGATATTGTCTTTGTTAACCGGAATCGGCTTCAGCAGCCGCGACGGCACATCTTTCAGGCCATTGTTCAGCGTGCTGTTGCTGGCGGGTGTTTTGCCATCGCCCAGCTCGACCGCGATTTTCGCCGCTTCGGTCGCCAGCTCGGTGATCGGCTTGTAAACGGTCATGGTCTGGGTGCCCGCTTTAATGCGCTTAATCGCCGCCAGATCGGCATCCTGGCCGGAGATGGCCACTTTCCCTGCCAGTCCCTGCGCGCTCAGCGCCTGAATCGCTCCCCCGGCGGTGGCATCGTTGGAGGCGACCACCGCATCGATATGGTTACCATTGGCGGTCAGGGCATTTTCCATAATCTTCAGCGCATTTTCCGGCAGCCAAGCATCGACCCACTGATCGCCAACAATTTTGATGCTGCCGTTATCGATATAGGGTTTTAACACTTTCATCTGTCCGGCGCGGAACAGGCGGGCGTTATTATCCACCGGCGATCCGCCCATTAAAAAATAGTTGCCCTTAGGCACCTGTTTCACAATGCTTTCGGCCTGCAGTTCACCCACTTTTTCATTATCGAAAGAGATATAAAAATCGATATCGGCATTATTTATCATGCGATCATAGGCCAGCACTTTAATGCCTTCCCGCTTCGCTTCTGCGACGACGTTACTCAGTACCTGACCGTTGTAAGGAATAATGACCAGCACATCGACACCGCGGTTGATCATATTTTCAATCTGCGACATCTGGGTCTCTTCATTGCCGTTCGCAGACTGAACAAACACCTGAGCGCCCTGCGACTCGGCCTGTTTTACAAAGATATCGCGATCCTTCTGCCAGCGCTCCAGGCGCAAATCATCAATTGCCATGCCGATCTTCACTTCTTTCGCCAGGCTGGTCTGGCTGAACAGCGCCAGCGCCGCACAGGCAGCAAACAGTGCATGTTTCATCTTCATTGTGATCATCCTGTAGGTTGAGGCTATTTTCGTTTCAGGCCGATAAACCAGGCGGATGAATTGTTGCCCTTATTTCTGAACGACAGCAATTACTGATTTTTATCCGGCTATTACGTTTTTTGGTTTATTTGTTTTTTTATGAGCGCGATCGGATTTTCATCCTTTTCGGAGAAACCATGCCGCGCGCGACGCTCCGCGTGGAATAGCCTTATTTTGCGAGCCAGCGCACAAATAATAATTATCTGAAACCCGGAGTGAAATATCGTAATTGAGCTGAGTCAGTCACCCATATCAAATATGGCTTCAACGCAGACCATTCGGGTACTGATGCTAAGGAGCAAACCATGCACGCTTATTTCGATCAGATCGATCGGGTTCGTTATGAAGGTCCCCAGTCGACGCATCCTCTCGCTTTCCGCCACTACAATCCTGATGAGGTGATCCTCGGCAAGACCATGGCGGAACATCTGCGCTTTGCCGCCTGCTACTGGCATACCTTCTGCTGGAACGGCGCGGATATGTTTGGTGTCGGCGCCTTTGATCGTCCCTGGCAGAAAAGCGGCGATGCATTGCAGCTGGCAAAGCAGAAGGCGGATGTGGCCTTTGAGTTTTTCCACAAGCTGAATGTGCCCTGGTACTGCTTCCACGACGTGGACGTCTCACCGGAAGGGGATTCGCTGCAAAGCTACAAAGAAAACTTTGCCGCCATGACCGATAAGCTGCTGGAGAAACAGCAGGAGACCGGCGTGAAACTGTTGTGGGGCACCGCTAACTGCTTTACCCATCCGCGCTATGGTGCCGGGGCTGCCACTAATCCCGATCCTGAGGTTTTTGCCTGGGCAGCGACGCAGGTCTGCAGCGCCATGCAGGCGACGAAAACCCTGGGCGGCGAAAACTATGTGCTGTGGGGGGGACGTGAAGGGTATGAAACGCTGCTGAATACCGATCTGCGGCAGGAGCGCGAGCAGATTGGCCGCTTTATGCAGATGGTCGTCGAGCATAAACATAAAATCGGCTTCCAGGGCACGCTGCTGATCGAACCGAAACCGCAGGAGCCGACCAAACATCAGTATGACTACGATGTCGCCACGGTTTATGGCTTCCTGAAACAGTTCGGGCTGGAGAAAGAGATCAAGGTGAACGTGGAGGCGAACCACGCCACGCTGGCCGGTCACTCCTTCCATCACGAAATTGCCACCGCCATTGCGCTGGGCATTTTCGGTTCGGTGGATGCGAACCGTGGCGATCCGCAGTGTGGCTGGGACACCGATCAGTTCCCGGTCAGCGTGGAAGAGAACGCGCTGGTGATGTATGAAATCCTTAAAGCGGGCGGCTTTACCACCGGCGGTTTAAACTTTGATGCCAAAGTGCGTCGTCAGAGCACCGACAAATATGACCTCTTCTACGGTCATATCGGGGCAATGGATACGATGGCGCTGGCGCTGAAGGTGGCGGCGCGCATGATCAGCGACGGCGAGCTGGATAAGCGTGTGGCGCAGCGCTACAGCGGCTGGAATAGTGAGTTCGGCCAGCAAATTCTGAAAGGCGAGTTTTCCCTCGACGCGCTGGCGGCGCACGCTCAGCAGCAGCAGCTTAATCCGCAGCATCAGAGCGGGCGTCAGGAGCAGCTGGAAAATCTGGTGAATCACTATCTGTTTGATTTCTGAATCTTCAGGAGCGGAGCATGTATATCGGGATCGATTTAGGCACCTCTGGCGTTAAAGTGGTGCTGATGGATGCACAGGGCAACGTGGTGGCGACAGAAACCTCGCCGCTGCAGGTTTCGCGTCCACACCCCCTGTGGAGCGAGCAGGATCCCGAAAGCTGGTGGCAGGCGCTGGATCAGGCGATGCAGGCGCTGAGCGCACAGCAGGATCTGGATGCCGTGCAGGCCATCGGGCTGAGCGGACAGATGCATGGAGCGACGCTGCTCGACAGCGCAAACCAGGTCTTACGCCCGGCCATGCTCTGGAATGATGGACGCAGTGAGGCGCAGTGCCGTGAGCTGGAGCAGAAGGTGCCGGATTCACGGGCGATCACCGGAAATCTGATGATGCCCGGCTTCACGGCCCCCAAACTGCTGTGGGTGCAGCAGCATGAACCGGCCATCTTCCGTCAGATCGCGCACGTGCTGCTGCCCAAGGATTACCTGCGCTGGCGGATGAGTGGCGACTTCGCCACGGATATGTCAGATGCCGCAGGCACGATGTGGCTGGATGTGGCGCAGCGTGACTGGAGCGATGTGATGCTGCACGCCTGCGATCTCAGTCGCGACCAGATGCCGCAACTCTATGAGGGCAATGCCCTGACCGGCACCTTACATGCTGACCTGGCGACACGCTGGAAGATGAACGCGGTGCCGCTGGCCGCAGGCGGGGGCGACAATGCCGCCGGTGCCGTGGGCGTCGGCATGACCGAACCCGGCCAGGGGATGCTGTCGCTGGGCACCTCCGGCGTCTATTTTGTGGTGAGCGATGGCTATCTCAGCAATCCGCAGCAGGCCGTTCACAGCTTCTGTCACGCGCTGCCGCAGCGCTGGCATCTGATGTCGGTGATGCTGAGTGCGGCCTCCTGTCTGGACTGGGCCGCGACGCTGACCGGCTGCCGGGATGTGCCTGAGCTGCTGGATGAAGCCGCGCGGGCGCGTGATGACGTGCCGCCACTCTGGTTTCTGCCCTATCTTTCCGGTGAACGCACGCCGCACAATAATCCCAACGCCCTCGGCGCCTTCTTTGGTTTTACCCACCAGCATGGTCGTCCCGAGCTGGCGCGCTCGGTGCTGGAGGGGGTCGGCTTTGCGCTGGCGCAGGGCATGGATGTGCTGCATGAGTGTGGCGTTCAGCCGGAGAGCATTATGCTGATCGGCGGCGGGGCGCGCAGTGCGCTGTGGCGTCAGATGCTGGCGGATATCAGCGGCCAGACGCTGGATTACTGTCATGGCGGCGAGGTTGGCCCGGCCCTGGGCGCGGCCAGGCTGGCACAGCAGGCGCTGGATGCCAGCGTCACCGTCCCGACACCGGTGCGGGTGCAGCGGCATCAGCCGGATCCCGGCAGAATGGCGGAGTACCGCTCACGCCGGGAAACCTTTGCAACCCTATATCGGCAACTCCTGCCGCTGATGAACTGATCGTGCCAGCCCGGCGCACGCTGAGCAGCATCAGAAAGCCCTGATGGCCGGGAGAGCGATCCCCCGGCCACCGTCTGTCAGCCAATCGCGCCCAGCGTATCTTCGTGACCCTGCTTCTTCGGCAGCAGGAACAGCGTCGCCACAATATCCAGCAGATAAATCAGCGCCAGCAGGGTAATCGCCGCCGTGAACGAAAACTGGCTGGCCAGCAGCCCTATCACCACCGGCCCAAAGCCGCCCACGCCACGACCCAGGTTGAACAGGACATTCTGCGCGGTGGCCCGCACCTGCGGCGGGAAGGTATCGGAAATCAGTGCACCGTAGCCGCCGATCATGCCATTAACGAACATCCCCATGATCGCGCCGGTCACCAGCATAATGGTGGGATCGCGCAGCTGGGCGTAGACCACCACCATCACCACGGCACCAAACTGGTAGAGCAGGAAGATTTTCCAGCGCGCAAAGCGGTCGGCCAGCACGCCAAACAGCCAGATGCCAAAGGTCATCCCGACGACGGTGACCGCCGTCCAGAGACCCGATTTGGTCAGGCTGAAGCCAAAGCTGGAGGAGAGGTAGCTCGGCATCCAGATCATCAGCCCGTAGTAGCCAAAGTTCTGCACGGAACAGAGAATAAAAATGCCGAGGCTGGCTTTGGCGGTGGTGCGATCGCGCACCAGCAGCTTCAGGCGCGCCGGGAAAGAGAGCGACGGCACCTGCTTGACCTGACGCTGATACGCTTCCGGCTCGCCCATGCCGCGGCGGATAGCAAACGAGACCAGTGCCGGCAGCAGCCCGACCAGGAACATGCCGCGCCAGCCGATAAGCGTCAGCAGCGGCGGCGTGATAAAGGCCGCCATCAGCACGCCGAGCTGCCAGCCAATGCCGACCCACGCTGACGCGCGATTGCGCTTCTCCACCGGCCAGGCTTCGGCAATCAGCGCCATGCCGATACCAAACTCGCCGCCCAGTCCGACGCCCGCCAGCGTGCGCCAGGCGAGCAGATCCCAGTAGCCCTGCGCCACCGCGCACAGACCGGTGAAGACAGAAAAGACCAGAATCGTGACGGTGAGCATACGGATGCGGCCAAAACGGTCGCTGAGATGACCAAACACGATGCCACCGATTACCGCGCCAATCAGCGTCCAGGTCACCAGCGATCCCGCCTGTGAGGGGTTGAGCGCCAGCGAAACGGAGATAGCCGGCAGCATAAAGCCGAGTATCAGCAGGTCGAATCCATCCATGGCATAACCACTGACCGCAGCCAGCATCGCTTTGCCGGGCGTGACGCCTGGCTTAGATTGGGGAGAAGGGGACATCTTTGCGCACCTCAGAGAGAAAAGTGCCGCAATTATAAAGAGTGTTCAGGGTGTGACCAATTGAAAAGGCTTATCCCTGCGCCGGGCAGGCGCAGGGTAAGCGGGATCAGGAAGGGCGGTTGCTGCCGTCGTCACCCGACAGCAGTTCGTCGAGACGGTCACCGCCAACGTGGCGGAAATCCTGACCTTTGACGAAATAGAAGATGATTTCACAGATGTTCTGGCAGCGATCGCCGATGCGCTCAATCGCACGGGCGCAGAACAGCGCCGTCAGCACGCTGGGAATGGTACGGGGATCTTCCATCATGTAGGTCATCAGCTGACGCACAATGCCCTCATACTCTTTATCCACCTTTTTATCTTCACGGTAGATAGTGATCGCCTCATTGAGATCCATGCGGGCAAAGGCGTCCAGCACATCATGCAGCATCTGTACGGTGTGGCGGCCCAGCGACTCCAGGCTGACCAGCAGCGGCAGATGCTGCTGACCAAACTTTTCCAGCGCCGTGCGGCTGATCTTCTCTGCCACATCGCCAATGCGCTCCAGCTCAGAGATGGTTTTGATGATCGCCATCACCAGCCGCAGATCGATTGCGGTTGGCTGACGTTTGGCGATGATGCGCACGCAGGCTTCATCAATCTCCACCTCCATCATGTTGACCTTCTGGTCACCGTCGATCACCCGCTGCGCCAGCTCGCCGTCCAGGTTGTGCATCGCGGTAATCGCGTCGGTCAGCTGCTGCTCGACCATCCCGCCCATGATCATCACCTGAGTGCGGATATGCTCCAGCTCGGCATTGAACTGACCGGAGATGTGTTTGTTCAGATTCAGATTATCCATGTCGATCTCCTGTCAGATCAGCCGTAGCGGCCGGTAATGTAGTCTTCAGTCTGCTTCTGCGCCGGTTTGGTAAACAGCGTGTCGGTGTCGCTGAACTCAATCAGCTCGCCCAGATACATAAAGGCCGTATGGTCAGAGCAACGTGCCGCCTGCTGCATGTTATGCGTCACGATCACCACGGTGTAGTCCTGCTTCAGCTCGGTGATCAGCTCCTCGATACGCCCCGTCGAGATCGGGTCCAGCGCCGAGCAGGGCTCATCGAGCAGTAACACTTCCGGGCGAATCGCGATGCCGCGCGCAATGCAGAGACGCTGCTGCTGACCGCCGGAGAGACTGTAACCGCTCTGATGCAGCTTGTCTTTGGTTTCATTCCACAGCGCCGCTTTGGTCAGCGCCCACTGCACGCGCTCATCCATATCGGCACGTGACAGCTTTTCAAACAGGCGCACGCCAAAGGCGATGTTGTCATAGATCGACATCGGGAACGGGGTCGGCTTCTGAAAGACCATGCCGACGCGGGCGCGCAGCAGCGCAATATCCTGCTGGGCCGTCAGAATATTTTCGCCATCCAGCAGAATGTCCCCTTCGGCCCGCTGCTCAGGATAGAGGGAGTACATTTTGTTAAAGGTACGCAGCAGGGTCGATTTACCGCAGCCCGATGGCCCGATAAATGCCGTCACCTGATTCTTAGCGATATCCAGGTTGATGTTCTTCAGCGCATGAAACTTACCGTAATAGAAGTTCAGATTACGGACCTGAATTTTATCGGCTGATGCCGTCGCGATACTCATCATTCATCTCTCTTATACGGCGCCGCAGCGGGCCGCGCCGGAAGTTAACCGTGTTTGCCTTTGGCGAAAATCACCCGCGCGACAATGTTCAGCAGCAGCACGCACAGGGTAATAATCAGCACGCCCGCCCAGGCCAGGCTCTGCCATTCGGCGAACGGGCTCATGGCGAACTTAAAGATGGTGACCGGCAGGTTGGCCAGCGGCTGCATCATGTCGGTGCTCCAGAACTGATTCGAGAGCGCGGTAAACAGCAGCGGTGCTGTTTCCCCGGCGATGCGGGCGATGGCCAGCAGCACGCCGGTGATGATGCCGGAGACGGACGCCTTCAGGGTAATGGCCGAGATCATCTTCCACTTCGGCGTGCCCAGGGCGTAAGCCGCTTCACGCATGCTGTCTGGCACCAGACGCAGCATGTTTTCGGTGGTACGGATCACAATCGGCACCTGCAGCAGCGCCAGCGCTATCACCCCGGCCCAGCCGGAGAAGTGCTGCATCTGCGACACCACAAGGGTGTAGACGAACAGGCCGACCACAATCGACGGTGCCGACAGCAGAATGTCGTTAATGAAGCGGATCACCTCTGACAGGGCGGACTTGCGTCCATATTCCGCCAGATAGATACCGGCCAGAATGCCCAGCGGCGTGCCAAAGAAGGTCGACCAGAAGATCAGTAATCCACTCCCGGCCAGGGCATTCGCCAGCCCGCCGCCCGCGGTGTTCGGTGGCGGGGTCGATTCGGTAAACAGGGACCAGGAGAGGCCATCCACGCCGCGGGAAACCGTGGTGAAGAGGATCCACACCAGCCAGAACAGGCCAAACGCCATGGTCAGCAGCGACAGCGTCAGCGCGATCTTATTTTTGGTGCTGCGCCAGGACTGCATTTTACGGCGTGAAGCGTCCAGTTCGGCACGCGCCTGAATTTCAATCGTGGTCATGAGCGCGCTCCTTCACTTTTCGCCAGGCGCATAATCATCAGCTTGGAAATCGCCAGAACGATAAAGGTAATCACAAACAGGATCAGCCCCAGCTCCATCAGCGCGGCAACATGCACACCCGACTCCGCCTCCGCAAACTCGTTGGCCAGCGCCGAGGTAATGCTGTTACCCGGCATAAACAGCGACGGGCTGTCGAGCTGGTAGGTGTTGCCGATAATAAAGGTGACCGCCATGGTCTCACCCAGTGCACGACCCAGTCCCAGCATGATGCCGCCAATCACGCCGTTTTTGGTAAACGGCAGGACGATGCGCCAGATCACTTCCCAGGTGGTGCAGCCGATGCCGTAGGCGGACTCTTTCATCATGACCGGCGTCTGCTCAAAGACGTCGCGCATCACGGAGGCGATGTAAGGGATGATCATGATGGCCAGAATCACCCCCGCCGCGAGAATACCGATACCGAAAGCGGGGCCGGAGAAGAGCGCGCCGACAATCGGAATGCCTGACATGACGTCGTTGACCGGCGTCTGAAAATATTCGGCAAACAGCGGGGCGAAAACAAACAGGCCCCACATGCCATAAACGATGCTCGGAATCGCCGCCAGCAGCTCAATAGCGGTGCCCAGCGGACGACGCAGCCAGCCGGGTGCGAGTTCAGTCAGGAACAGCGCGATACCAAAACTGACCGGCACGGCGATAATCAGCGCGATAAGGGAGGTCACCAGCGTGCCGTAGATCGGCACCAGAGCACCAAATTCTTCATTAGGCGCATCCCAGGTTTTGGTCCACAAAAAGGCGAAACCAAACTTCTGGATGCTGGGCCACGAGGAGATGATCAGGGAGACGATAATGCCGCCCATCAGTAACAGGACAATCAGCGCAGCCAGCCGGACCAGTGCACCGAAAATTTTGTCACCCTGTTTGCCTGGGGCTTTGAAAGCCGGCTTCGTTGCAGCCATAGAAGTCTCAGTCTTCAGAGGTTATCGGGGCGGCATGACGCCGCCCGCTGGGTCTGACCGGACTACCGTCCGGTCAGGGTCGTTCAATTACTGATAAAGCGCTTTACCAGAACTGTCTTTGATGTTGGCTTTCCATGCGGCACGGATCTGTTCGGTTACGCTCGCAGGCAGCGCCGCATAATCCAGCGCGTTAGCCGTTTTGCCGCCGCTTTTGTAAGCCCAGTCGAAGAACTTCAGCACTTCAGCGCCTTTGGCCGCATTCGCCTGATCTTTGTAGATCAGAATGAAGGTGGTGGAGGAGATAGGCCAGGCATCTGCACCCTTCTGGAAGGTCAGGTCCTGGGCAAACGATTTGCTCCAGTCAGCGCCTTTCGCAGCATTGCTGAAGCTGGTTTCGTCTGGCGCGACCGCTTTGCCATCGGCATCCATCAGTTTGGTGTAGGTCAGGTTATTCTGTTTGGCGTAGGCATATTCCACGTAGCCGATTGAACCCGGCAGACGCTGAACAAAGGCGGCGACACCGTCGTTGCCTTTCCCGCCCAGACCGACCGGCCAGTTAACGGTGTTCCCTTTACCGATTTTGCTGTTCCACTCCGGGTTCACCTTCGCCAGATAGCTGGTGAAGACGAACGAGGTGCCTGAACCATCAGCGCGGCGCACCACGTTGATGTTGGTCTCTGGCAGTTTTACGCCCGGGTTAAGTCTGGCAATCGCCGGGTCGTTCCATTTTTTGATGGTACCGAGGTAGATATCACCGACGGTTTTGCCATCCAGCGTCAGCTGGCCTGACTTGATGCCTGGCAGGTTAACCGCCAGTACCACGCCACCGATGACGGTCGGGAACTGGAACAGGCCATTTTTCTGCAGATCTTCCTCTTTCATAGGCGCATCGGACGCACCGAAATCCACGGTTTTGGCGATGATCTGTTTGACACCACCGGATGAACCGATGCCCTGGTAGTTAATTTTGCTACCGGTGGCTTGCTGATATTCTGCTGCCCACTTGGCATAAACCGGTGCCGGGAATGTCCCGCCAGCGCCCGTGAGATCGGTGGCCGCAAAAGCAGATACCGCGCTGACGGCGAAGGTGGTGGCAAGAATTCGGGCTACGGTGCTACGCATCAGTGTCATGTTCCCTCCAGGGGAGAAAAGTCAGGCTCGGGGCCGTTTTAGTAAGAGTCAGTGATTGCTGCAGGAGGGAAAATAGGACAGTTTGATGACAGTGAAATGTACGAAATATGACAGTTATATGACAGTGCGCAAAAATGAAGTGGGCCCACGCTGGGGCCCACCTGATTATTCCACGGTAACCGATTTGGCCAGGTTACGGGGCTGGTCGACGTCGGTGCCTTTGATCAGGGCGACGTGATAGGAGAGTAACTGCAACGGCACGGTGTAGAAGATCGGCGCAATCACCTCTTCGACATGCGGCAGCGGGATAATCTTCATCCCGTCACTGTCGCTGAAGCCGGCATCCTGGTCGGCAAAGACATAGAGCAGGCCGCCACGGGCGCGCACCTCTTCGATGTTGGATTTGAGCTTCTCCAGCAGTTCGTTGTTGGGTGCTACAACGATGACCGGCATATCGGCATCAATCAGCGCCAGCGGGCCATGTTTCAGTTCGCCAGCGGCGTAAGCTTCCGCATGGATGTAGGAGATCTCTTTGAGCTTCAGCGCCCCTTCCATAGCGATCGGATACTGATCGCCACGACCCAGGAACAGCGCGTGATGCTTGTCAGAGAAGCCTTCGGCCAGATTCTCAATCAGCTTATCCTGCGCCAGCATCTGCTCAATCCGGCTGGGCAGCGCCTGCAGCGCGTGCACGATCTCATGCTCGGTGTCGGCAGACATCCCTTTCAGACGGCCCAGTTTCGCCACCAGCATCAGCAGGACGGCGAGCTGCGTGGTGAACGCCTTGGTCGACGCGACGCCGATTTCAGTGCCCGCTTTGGTCATCAGCGCCAGGTCCGACTCGCGCACCAGTGACGAACCGGCCACGTTGCAGACCGCCAGCGATCCCAGGTAGCCCAGCTCTTTCGAGAGGCGCAGCGCCGCCAGGGTATCGGCGGTCTCGCCCGACTGCGACAGGGTGATCAGCAGGCTGTTTTTGCGCACCGCTGACTTGCGGTAGCGGAACTCCGAGGCGATCTCAACATCACAGGGGATGTTGGCCAGCGACTCAAACCAGTAGCGTGACACCATGCCAGAGTTATAGGAGGTGCCGCAGGCGATAATCTGGATATGCTCGACCTGGCTCAGCAGCGCCTCGGCACCCGCACCCAGCTCGCTGAGATCCACCTGCCCCTGGCTGAAGCGACCGCTCAGGGTACTTTTCAGCGCCATCGGCTGTTCATAGATCTCTTTCTGCATATAGTGACGGTAAATGCCTTTGTCACCGGCATCATATTGCAGGTTCGACTCAATCTCGGCGCGCGTCACGCTGTTGCCTTCCCGATCGATTACCGTCACGTCGCGGCGGCTGATCTCGGCGATATCGCCCTCTTCCAGATAGATGAAGCGACGGGTGACCGGCAGTAGCGCCAGCTGATCGGAGGCGATAAAGTTTTCACCCACGCCGCGACCGATGACCAGCGGGCTGCCGGAACGGGCCGCCACCAGCCGTGAAGGATCGCGGCTGTCCATGATGACCATGCCATAGGCACCGCGCAGCTGCGGGATCACGCGCAGCACCACGTCACGCAGCGATCCACCCTGCTTCTGCTCCCAGTGAACCAGATGCGCCACCACTTCCGTGTCGGTTTCAGAAACAAAAACGTAGCCGCGTTCGATCAGCTCCGCGCGCAGCGGCTCATGGTTTTCGATAATGCCGTTGTGCACGATGATGATATGTTCTGAGACGTGCGGATGCGCATTCGCTTCCGACGGCTCGCCATGGGTTGCCCAGCGCGTGTGCGCGATGCCGGTGCCCCCAATCAGCGGCTGCTGTTCAGCGGCTTCCGCCAGTTTCTGCACCTTCCCTAAACGCCGCAGGCGCGTAACGTGCCCCTGACGATCGACCACGGCCAGACCGGCCGAATCATATCCGCGATATTCAAGACGACGCAGACCTTCCAGCAGAATCTCTGCGATATCGCGCTGTGCTACTGCACCAACAATTCCACACATAATGATGTTTTCCTGACTACATGGCTTTTCGCCACTTTCGTTGTCATGCGACCTGATATCCGGCTTTGCCGGTTCCCCGAGCCTTGTAGAGAGTGGGGATTATAGTTTTGGCACTGCACTGTACCGGCCCGCTCAAGGCGGGCCGTTAAAAATTTATTTTTTCTTCACCGGACGCTGCCAGTCCGCTTTGTGATTCTGCTCTTTACGGTTGTAGACCAGACCGGCTTCGGTCACATCCTTCATGATGGTGGTGCCTGCCGCGATAGTGGTGCCTGCTGCCACGCTGACCGGGGCCACCAGCTGGGTATCGGAGCCCACAAAGACGTCATCGCCAATCACGGTTTTAAATTTGTTCGCGCCGTCATAGTTACAGGTGATGGTGCCTGCACCGATATTTACGTTGTCGCCGATCTCCGCATCGCCGAGATAGGAGAGGTGACCCGCTTTCGATCCTCTGCCCAGACGCGCTTTTTTCATTTCGACGAAGTTACCCACGTGGGCGGCGTGCGCCAGATCGCTGCCGGGACGCAGACGGGCAAACGGCCCGACGGTGACGGCGGTCGCGAGGGTGGCATCCTCGATCACGCTATAGGGGCTGATTTCGCAATCGTCGCCAATCACGCTGTTTCTGATAATGCAGCCTGCACCGATTTTCACGCGTGCGCCCAGCGTCACCTGGCCTTCAATAATGACGTTGGTGTCGATCTCCACATCCCGCCCATGCGTCAGCGTTCCGCGCAGGTCAAAACGGGCCGGATCGCGCAGCATCACGCCCGCCAGCAGCAATTTTTCCGCCTGTTCCGCCTGATAAGTGCGTTCTAAGGTTGCCAGCTGCAGCCGGTTGTTCACCCCGTCGGTTTCACTGATACGCGCCGGATGAACGGCATTGATCGTCCGCCCTTCCTGATGCGCCAGCGCAATAATGTCGGTGATGTAATATTCGCCCTGCGCATTATTGTTGGTGAGCTGCGCCAGCCAGCGTTTTAAATCGCCGCCGTTGGCGATAAGAATACCGGTGTTGATTTCGGTAATGGCAAGCTGTGCCGGGCTGGCATCTTTCTGTTCGATGATGCCGGTGATGGTGCCGTTCTCACGCACAATGCGCCCGTATCCGGTGGGGTCGTCCAGCACCACGGTGAGTAGCCCGATACCGCCCTGCGGTCTGGCTTCGCGCAGTCGCTTCAGGGTCTCCTGGGAGATCAGCGGCACGTCACCATACAGCATCATGATCTCTTCATCATCGGCAAACGCAGGCGCGGCCTGCTGCATCGCGTGGCCGGTGCCAAGCTGTTCAGCCTGCAACACCCAGTTGAGTGCACTATCAGTGAGGGTTGCTTTCAGGCGGTCGCCGCCGTGACCATAAACCAGATGGATGTGCTGTGCGCCCAGCCCTTTGGCGGCGTCAATGACATGCTGAACCATCGGTTTGCCTGCCAGCGTATGCAGAACTTTCGGCAGATCGGAATACATACGGGTGCCCTTGCCAGCAGCAAGGATCACCACACTCATCGCACTGTTAGACATAACTATCCTGGGTGAATTTTTACGGGTGAAAGTAAAACGGTTTAGGGGGGAGATTACTACATTTTTCTCAGGCCGAAATTAGGCGAAGAGGCCGATTTGCCACAGCAGACAAAAAAAATGCCAGCCCGAGGGCTGGCATTTCGTGACGCATAAAGCTGGATTACATCGCTTTTTTGGTCAGTTCGATCACGCGCAGTTTAGCAATGGCTTTCGCCAGCTCGGCAGAGGCCTGAGCATAGTCCACGTCGCCGTGGCTGCTGTTCATGTGCTCTTCTGCTTTGCGTTTTGCTTCCAGAGCACGCGCTTCATCCAGATCGGTACCGCGAATCGCGGTATCGGCCAGAACGGTGCTGCTGCCCGGTTGCACTTCCAGCACGCCGCCAGAGAGGTAGATATACTCCTCTTCGCCGTGCTGTTTCACGATACGGATCATTCCAGGCTTAATGGCAGTCAGCAGCGGCGCATGGCCAGGGAAAATCCCCAGTTCACCTTCGCTACCTGACACCTGAATTTTCTGTACCAGACCAGAGAACAACTGCTCCTCTGCGCTGACCACATCCAGGTGATAAGTCATAGCCATAATCTTCCTCCCGGGAAACCGTTATTACAGTTTCTTCGCTTTTTCCACGGCTTCTTCGATGGCACCAACCATGTAGAAGGCCTGCTCTGGCAGGTGGTCAAACTCACCTTCCATGATGCCTTTAAAGCCACGGATAGTGTCTTTCAGGGAAACGTATTTACCCGGTGAACCGGTGAATACTTCCGCAACGAAGAACGGCTGAGACAGGAAGCGCTGAATCTTACGCGCACGTGCCACCAGCAGTTTGTCTTCTTCAGACAGCTCATCCATACCGAGGATGGCGATGATGTCTTTCAGCTCCTGATAACGCTGCAGCAGTGACTGAACGCCACGTGCAACATCATAGTGCTCCTGACCCACAACCAGCGGATCCAGCTGACGGCTGGTAGAATCCAGCGGGTCAACGGCCGGGTAGATACCCAGAGAGGCAATCTGACGGCTCAGCGTAACGGTTGAGTCCAGGTGCGCGAAGGTGGTCGCTGGTGACGGGTCAGTCAGGTCATCCGCAGGAACGTAAACGGCCTGTACGGATGTGATTGAACCGGTCTTGGTGGAGGTAATACGCTCCTGCAACACGCCCATCTCTTCTGCCAGCGTTGGCTGGTAACCTACCGCAGATGGCATACGACCCAGCAGTGCAGAAACTTCTGTACCGGCCAGGGTATAACGGTAGATGTTATCGATGAACAGCAGAACGTCGCGGCCTTCATCACGGAATTTTTCCGCCATGGTCAGACCGGTCAGTGCGACGCGCAGACGGTTACCCGGCGGCTCGTTCATCTGGCCATAGACCAGCGCAACTTTATCGATAACGTTAGAGTCGGTCATTTCGTGGTAGAAGTCGTTACCCTCACGAGTACGCTCACCCACACCGGCAAACACAGAGTAACCTGAGTGCTCAGCCGCGATGTTACGGATCAGTTCCATCATGTTGACGGTTTTACCTACACCCGCACCACCGAACAGACCGACTTTACCGCCTTTCGCAAACGGACACATCAGGTCGATAACCTTGATGCCGGTTTCCAGCAGTTCCTGCGAGTTAGACTGATCTTCATAAGAAGGTGCCGCGCGGTGAATAGAGGCGATCTCTACTGCGCTGCCATCTTCTTCTTTCAGCTCGCCTTTCATATCGATTGGCTCGCCGAGAACGTTCATGATACGGCCCAGGGTCGCTTTACCGACTGGAACCTGAATCGGTTTCTGCAGGTCGTTGACGCTCAGACCACGCTTCAGGCCGTCAGACGTACCCATTGCGATGGTACGCACAACGCCGCCGCCCAGCTGCTGCTGAACTTCCAGCACCAGACGTGCATCACCATTCATCACCTCGAGGGCGCTGTACACTTGCGGTACCGCGTCCTGAGGGAATTCGACGTCAACAACGGCGCCGATAATCTGGACAATCTTTCCAGTTGCCATCTTGAATCCTCTACCTAATTCCAAACCTGGTTAAACCGCGGAGGCCCCCGAGACGATCTCGGTAAGTTCCTGGGTGATGCTGGCCTGACGAGCTTTGTTGTACACCAACTGCAGCTCTTTGATCAGATTTCCGCCGTTATCGGTTGCGGCTTTCATCGCCACCATACGTGCGGCCTGCTCACTGGCCAGATTTTCCACCACACCCTGATAAACCTGCGATTCGACATAACGACGCAGCAGGGTATCCAGCAGCGCTTTCGGATCGGGTTCGTACAGGTAATCCCAGGTCTTCGCCTTCATCTCTTCTTCACCTTCCGCTGGCGCTAACGGCAGCAGTTGGGTGATGGTCGGAGTCTGAGACATGGTGTTATTGAACTTGTTACTGACGATCATCAGCTTGTCGATGCGGCCTTCATCATAAGCCTGCAACATCACTTTTACCGGGCCAATCAGGTCAGACAGGGCAGGTTTATCGCCCATGCCGCTGACTTGCGCCACGATGTTGCCACCCACAGCACTGAAGAATGACGCCCCTTTTGAACCGATAATCGACAGATCGCTCTGCACGCCTTTATCGGACCAGGACTTCATATCCGCCAGTAATTTTTTGAACAGGTTAATGTTCAAACCACCACAAAGCCCGCGGTCTGTTGAAACGACCAGGTAGCCGACGCGCTTGACGTCGCGCTGTTCCAGGTAAGGGTGCTTGTATTCCAGATTACCCAACGCAAGGTGACCAATCACTTTGCGCATGGTGTCTGCATACGGACGGCTGGCCGCCATGCGTTCCTGCGTTTTACGCATCTTGGAGGCGGCGACCATTTCCATCGCTTTGGTGATTTTCTGCGTGTTTTTCACGCTTCCAATCTTGCTTCGTATCTCTTTTGCGCCGGCCATTAGCTTCTCCTCAAAGCCTTGCGGCCTGCCTTTTCAGACAAGCCGCCAGACATTACCAGGACTGGGTTGCTTTAAACGTATCGATCAGGCCTTTCAGCTTCGCTTCGATATCGTTGTTAAAGTTGCCCGACTGGTTGATTTCAGCCATCAGCTCAGCGTGGTCGCGATCGGCGAAGGCCAGCAGTGCAGCTTCAAAGCTACCAATTTTTGCCAGTTCAACGTCGTTCAGGTAGCCACGCTCGGCAGCGAACAGAACCAGACCCTGCTGCGCGACAGACATCGGCGCATACTGTTTCTGCTTCAGCAGCTCGGTCACTTTCTGACCGTGGCTCAGCTGTTTACGGGTTGCATCATCCAGATCAGAAGCGAACTGCGAGAACGCCGCCAGTTCACGATACTGTGCCAGCGCGGTACGGATACCACCGGACAGTTTCTTGATGATCTTGGTCTGTGCAGCACCACCAACACGGGATACCGAAATACCTGGGTTAACCGCCGGACGAATACCGGAGTTGAACAGGTTCGATTCCAGGAAGATCTGACCGTCAGTAATCGAGATTACGTTGGTCGGAACGAACGCAGAAACGTCGCCCGCCTGAGTTTCGATGATCGGCAGTGCAGTCAGTGAACCGGTTTTACCTGTCACCGCGCCATTGGTGAAACGCTCAACATATTCAGCGCTTACGCGTGATGCACGTTCCAGCAGACGAGAGTGGAGATAGAACACGTCGCCAGGGAATGCTTCACGACCTGGTGGACGACGCAGCAGCAGAGAGATCTGACGGTATGCGATAGCCTGCTTGGAGAGGTCATCATAGACGATCAGCGCATCTTCACCGCGGTCACGGAAGTATTCGCCCATCGCACAACCTGCGTACGGAGAGAGATACTGCAGTGCAGCAGATTCAGACGCAGACGCCACAACAACGATGGTGTTCTGCAGTGCGCCATGCTCTTCCAGCTTACGAACCACGTTAGAGATGGTTGAGGCTTTCTGACCAATCGCAACGTAGACACACTTGATGCCTGAGTCGCGCTGGTTGATGATCGCATCGATCGCCATCGCGGTTTTACCGGTCTGACGGTCACCGATGATCAGCTCACGCTGGCCACGGCCGATTGGAATCATCGCATCGACCGACTTATAACCGGTCTGAACCGGCTGGTCGACTGACTGACGATCGATAACACCAGGAGCAATCACTTCAACCGGTGAGAAACCGTCGTTGTCGATTGCGCCTTTACCGTCGATAGGAGCACCCAGGGTGTTCACGACGCGGCCCAGCAGGCCACGGCCTACCGGTACTTCAAGAATACGGCCAGTACACTTAACCTTCATGCCTTCGGCGAGGTCAGCGTAAGGACCCATCACCACAGCACCAACCGAGTCACGCTCGAGGTTCAGGGCGATAGCGTAACGGTTACCCGGCAGGGCAATCATCTCACCCTGCATGACATCGGCCAGGCCGTGTACGCGGATGATACCGTCACTTACAGAAACAATCGTACCTTCGTTGTGAGCTTCGCTCACGACATTGAACTGAGCAATGCGCTGCTTGATCAGTTCGCTGATTTCGGTGGAATTCAGTTGCATATGCTCCAGTCCCCTTAAGACTGCAAGACGTCAGCCAGACGGTCAAGACGGCCGCGTACGCTGCCATCAATAACCAGATCACCCGCACGGATGATCACGCCTGCCATCACAGACTTATCAATTTTGCAATTCAGCTTAACTTTGCGTGACAGACGTTTTTCCATCGCGGCGCTGATTTTATTCAGCTGGTCGTCACTCAGCGTACTGGCGGAGATAACATCAACTTCAGCGGTGGCTTCATGAGCGTCACGCAGTTCGATGTATTGGGCCAGTACAGCCGGAAGCGCTGTCAAACGTCCGTTTTCCGCCATCACCTTAATCAGGTTCTGCGCGGGTTCATCCAGTTGATCACCACAGACTGCGTTAAACGACGCTGCCAGCGCTTCCGGTGCTAACGCACCAGAGAGAAGATCAGCCATCTGTTCATTGCGAGCCACTTCTGCGGCGAACGCCAGCATCTGTTGCCAGCGTTCAATACTTTGATGCTCAACAGCAAAGTCAAAAGCTGCTTTGGCGTAGGGGCGAGCTACAGTAATCAGATCAGACATCAGCCCCTCCCTCCTTACAGTTCAGCGACCAGTTTATCAACGATGTCGCTGTTAGCAGCTTCATCCACGGAGCGTTCGATGATCTTCTCGGCGCCAGCCATAGCCAGCAACGCGACTTGCTTACGCAGTTCTTCACGTGCACGTTTACGTTCGGCGTCAATTTCCGCCTGCGCTTGTGCCACGATACGATTACGTTCGTTTTCAGCTTCGGTTTTGGCTTCGTCCAGAATCTGCGTGCGACGCTTGTTCGCCTGCTCGATAATGACCTGAGCGTCTTCTTTGGCTTTTTTCAGCTGGTCGGTCGCATTAGCCTGCGCGAGATCCAAATCTTTCTTCGCACGTTCAGCAGAAGCAAGGCCTTCAGCAATTTCTTTCTGGCGCTTTTCGATGGCAGCCATAATCGGCGGCCATACGTACTTCATGCAGAACGCGACAAACAGGATGAACGCGATAGCCTGGCCGAGGATTGTTGCATTAATGTTCACAGCACAATGCCTCTAGATTGAGTATTTAACTTTTCTGCCGTTATCAGCGATAAGCGGCAGAATCCGTTCACCCCTGCACATTGTGCGCTGAGTGAACACAGGGCTTTAGGCGACAGCAAACATCACGTACAGACCCAGACCAACAGCGATCATCGGGATTGCATCCACCAGACCCATTACAACAAAGAACTGCGTACGCAGCAGAGGAATCAGGTCAGGCTGACGAGCAGCGCCTTCCAGGAATTTTCCTCCGAGGATGCCGATACCGATCGCAGCACCGATTGCCGCCAAGCCCATCATCACAGCGGCAGCCATGTACAGCAGATCCATATTCAGGTTTTCCATGACAGTCTCCAGTTTGTTTCAGTTAAATGCTCCCTTCATCTTCCGGGCTTCAGCGGCGTGCGCTGCCACCCGGAATCAGGAGGGAAAGTAGTGTTGAGAAAAAAATCAATGCTCTTCAGATGCCATCGACAGATAGACGATCGTGAGGACCATGAAAATGAAAGCCTGTAGCGAAATGATCAGGATGTGGAAAATGGCCCACGGCACATTCAGCACCCACTGTGACCACCACGGCAACAGACCGGCAATAAGGATAAAGATCAGTTCACCCGCATACATGTTACCGAACAGTCGTAAACCCAGTGAAACAGGCTTAGACAGCAGGCTTACACCTTCCAGAATCAGGTTGATCGGGATGAAGATCGGGTGGTTAAAAGGCTGCAGCGTCAGCTCTTTCGTGAAGCCGCCAATGCCTTTCATTTTGACGCTGTAGAACAGAATCAAAATAAATACGCCCAACGCCATAGAGAGCGTGATGTTCACGTCTGCAGACGGTACGACGCGCAGCGCCGGTAACCCCAATACGTGCTCGCCGATATAAGGCAGCAGGTCGATTGGCAGCAGATCCATGAAGTTCATCAGGAAGACCCAGACAAAGATTGTCAGAGCCAGCGGGGCGATAAGTTTACTCTTACCGTGATACATGTCGCGCACGTTACTATCAACGAAGCCGACAACCAGTTCGATAGCCGCCTGCATTTTCCCTGGCACACCGCTGGTGACAGACTTCGCCACGCTACGGAACAACACCAGGAAGATAACTCCCAGCACCAGAGAGAAAAACATGGAATCGATATTTAATACCCAGAACGTCGCGGGAGCGTCGTGCGGATTCACTAACTCGAAGGTACGCAGGTCCAACTGAAGATGAGTCAGGTGGTGACCAATGTACTCTTGCGGAGTAGAGATTTCTCCTGCAGCCATGATGCCTCTTACCCTTTGTTGTTAATTACCGCCGGTGCCAGCATGTGTACCACCAGCACCGATAACCAGGTTATTCCGACCGGCCAGAAGACCGCGCCGAATAGACCCAACGCCACAATGAGCAAAATGATGGTCGCAAACACTTTGGCTATTTCACCTAAAGCGAAGCTCCACGCGACTCGCCCCGAAGCGGGGGATTGCCCCTGCAGGCGCCAGGCTAAAAACAAAAACAATACGTTTGGCAGCCAGGCTGCCGCTCCGCCAGCAAGAGCAGAGACACCCCACGTGACATCTTTAACAGCAAAGAGTGCGCCGATGATGACTATCGTCACCAGCTGAATCATCAGCACCGTTCGGGCGAATTTCACACTGTAAAGAGACACTGACATGACGCTGATACTCTCCTGCCCCATCAGGGGTATGTCGCGTGTCGTATAAGACTGCCTTTGCGCAGTTGAGTCAAGCAGCAAAAGCCGTGCAAATTATACGGGCCGCACCTGCGATTTCAATCGGTAAGTAGCGAAAAGGTGAACAATTATTTAAATTTCTTTCCGGAGGGCTATTTTTCCAAAGATTACCCTGCCGGAATTCATCTGAATCGGACTGAAAATTCACTGGCGTCTTGCTTTTAAAGCGTGCTTTAGATCACATAATAAGCACCTGCGCCAGAATGAGTTTTATCGGGGCGCTATTTCAGCGCCCGGCCTGCATAGGTTAAGGCTAGTTGAATCAGCCACTTAAAATTAGATCGCTGTAGCGGAAAGCGTAATTTCCCGGAAAACAGGCTATTGACATCGAACTGTGCCTGAGAATCGTGAAACTGATATTACGCACGGCAGGTTATTACCGCGATATATTTTCTGACGTGACTATTTTTATTCCGCTACCCAGCTATACAAGTGATATTTCTGATAACCAAATGTGAATTAAAGGTTAAATGTAACAGAGCTTTTCGGATAATTTCCATCGGCCTTTTTAACCTTCTTACCGCGCGCGTTTAATCAAAAACTTTTATCACACCGATCTCGTCTGCGTTTTTTTTAATCAGCCGCCTGAGAGGGCCTGAGGCTGAAACGCGCTAAGACCCTGCTGACGATAAGGTTACTGGTGACGCAGAATGACCAGGTGGCGGTCACCGTCCAGCTGAGGCACCTGCAGTCTGATGACGGAATCTACCCCAAAGCCCGCCGGTAAAGCGGCAATTTCATCGTCTGGTCGCACCCCTTTCAGCGCAAAGAAGCGCCCTTCCCTTCCCGGCAGATGATGACACCAGGTCACCATATCGGTCAGGGAGGCAAAAGCACGGCTGATCACCCCGTCGAACGGGGGTTCCGCCGGGAAGGTCTCTACCCGGCTCTGGACCGGCGTGATGTTAGTAAGTCCTAACTCATGCTGAACCTGACGCAGGAACCGGACCCGCTTGCCCAGACTGTCGAGCAGCGTAAAGTGCGCCTCCGGCATGACGATAGCCAGCGGAATGCCTGGCAGACCCGGTCCGGTGCCAACATCAATAAAACGTGCGCCCTGAAGATGCGGCGCCACCACGATACTGTCGAGGATATGACGCACCAGCATCTGCTGCGGATCGCGGACGGAGGTCAGGTTGTAGGCTTTGTTCCACTTATCCAGCAGGCCGACATAGGCAATCAGCTGCTGTTTTTGTTGATCGGAGAGGGAAATACCGGCTGCATTGAGCAGCGACGTGAGTGTGTTAATCACAGCATAAGTCCATTCAGCGGGGGCGAGTCTCCTCGCCCCGTTTAAGATCAGGCGCTTTTGCGCAGCAGACCCTGTTTTTTCAGGTAAATAAGCAGAATCGAGATGGCCGCCGGGGTAATACCGGAAATGCGCGTCGCCTGCCCGATCGACGTCGGCTTGTGATCGTTCAGCTTGGCGATCACCTCATTGGAGAGTCCATTCACCTGGCGATAGTCGAGCTCAACCGGCAGCAGCGTGTTCTCATTACGCAACTGACGATCAATCTCTTCCTGCTGACGCGCGATGTAGCCTTCATACTTCACCTGAATCTCAACCTGCTCAGCGGCCTGCTCATCAGCCAGTGCCGGGCCGAAGGCCTCCAGCGCCATCAGCTTCAGATAGGTCATCTCTGGACGACGCAGCAGATCTTCACCACTCGCTTCTTTGGTCAGCGGCGCGCTGAGCACCGTATTGACGTCGGAAACGTGTTCGGATTTCGGATGAACCCAGATATCACGCAGACGCTGACGCTCCTGCTCAATCGCTTCCAGCTTCTGGTTGAAGCGCGCCCAGCGTGCATCATCGACCAGACCCAGTTCACGACCGGTTTCGGTCAGACGCAGATCGGCATTGTCTTCGCGCAGCATCAGACGGTATTCGGCACGGGAGGTAAACATGCGGTACGGCTCTTTGGTGCCGAGCGTACAGAGGTCATCAACCAGCACGCCCAGATAAGCCTGATCGCGACGCGGTGCCCAGCCCTCTTTGTCAGCAGACTGACGGGCGGCGTTCAGACCGGCCAGCATCCCCTGCGCAGCGGCTTCTTCATAACCGGTTGTGCCGTTGATCTGTCCGGCAAAGAAGAGGCCGTCGATAAACTTACTCTCCAGCGTCGGTTTGAGATCGCGCGGATCGAAGAAGTCATACTCGATGGCATAACCCGGACGCACGATCTTCGCATTCTCCATCCCCTTCATTGAGCGGACGATCTGCATCTGCACGTCAAACGGCAGGCTGGTAGAGATACCGTTCGGGTAGATCTCATTACTGGTCAGCCCTTCCGGCTCCAGGAAGATCTGATGCGAGTTACGATCGGCAAAGCGCATGACTTTGTCTTCGATCGACGGGCAGTAGCGCGGGCCGATCCCTTCGATGATCCCGGCGTACATCGGGCTGCGATCCAGGTTTTCGCGGATCACGTTGTGGGTTTTCTCATTGGTATGAGTGATCCAGCACGGCACCTGCTGCGGATGCTGAGCGGCACTGCCCATAAACGAGAAGACCGGCATCGGATTATCCCCATGCTGCGGGCTCAGCACTGAAAAATCGATGGTGCGAGCGTCAATGCGCGGCGGCGTGCCGGTTTTGAGGCGGTTTACCCGCAGCGGCAGCGCGCGAAGTCGTTTTGCCAGCGGAATGGACGGGGGATCACCTGCGCGACCGCCACTGTAGTTGTCCAGACCGATATGAATTTTGCCGTCCAGGAAGGTTCCGACGGTCAGTACCACGGTTTTCGCGCGGAACTTGAGTCCCATCTGAGTCACGGCACCCACCACACGATCGTTTTCAACGATGAGATCGTCGACCGCCTGCTGGAAGATCATCAGGTTAGGCTGGTTCTCCAGGGCAGTGCGCACCGCCTGGCGATAGAGCACGCGATCGGCCTGAGCACGGGTGGCCCGCACCGCCGGCCCTTTGCTGGCGTTTAGTATCCTAAACTGGATACCGGCCTGGTCGATCGCATGGGCCATCAGACCCCCCAGGGCATCCACTTCCTTCACCAAATGTCCTTTGCCAATGCCACCGATCGCCGGGTTGCAGGACATTTGTCCAAGCGTATCAATGTTATGGGTGAGTAACAGGGTTTGCTGACCCATTCGGGCTGCCGCCATTGCGGCTTCGGTGCCCGCATGACCACCACCAATTACGATGACGTCAAAAGGATCCTGATAAAACATGAAGTGGTACCTCGGTTGATGAACGTGCAGGATCGTCGTCCTGGGGCGTGGATTCTACTCAAATTCCGTCTGGGGTGAAAGCCGCGGGATCGTCCGGTTTTAAAAGAAAGGATCTTAGATCTGTATATGATCTTTCTGTTAGATCTCTTATTAGGATCCCGGCCTCCTGTGGATATGTGCCAGAAGCATTGCATAAACAACAGGATGGGCAGGATCACTAGCTGTGAGTGATCGGTGATCCTGATCCGTATAAGCTGGGATCAAAACCTTAGGTTATACACAGCTCAAAAAACATGCATCGGTTGTTCTTTGGATAACTACCGGTTATACGCAGTAAAAGAGGGTAGTTATCCACAAAATAAACGAGCGGAAAAGGATAAAATCAGCATCTTCCACTGGGGATCGTCACTATTTCGCGATCCCCGTCCACGATTCAGATCGCGTTTTTCCACGTTTCCAGCCAGGCCTCTGCCGGATCTTCGGGGATCTCATGCTCCAGCACGTCAATCTCCAGACGATCGCCTATCCGCTGCGCCCCCTGTGCGGTCAGCAGCGCATCAATCTGGCGGATCGCACCGCAAAAGAGATCGTACTCATGGTTGCCGAGTCCGACAGCGCCAAAGCGAACCTGAGAAAGATCGGGCTGGCTGTCGCGGATGGCTTCAGCGAGTGGCAGCAGATTGTCAGGAATATCGCCGGCACCATGCGTTGAGCAGACCACCAGCCAGATACCGGTCTGCGGCACCTCATCCAGCTCCGGGCCATGCAGCAGCTGCGTGGAGAAGCCTGCTTCCTGTAATTTTTCTTCCAGATGTTCAGCCACATACTCGGCGCTTCCCAGAGTACTGCCACTGATTAAGGTAATATCGGCCATCTTGCTCTCCCGGACAGTAAGGCGAGCATTGTACGCTGTGATCAAGCGGTGATCCACCTGTGGACAACAGGGTTAATGGATCGGGAAAGGCGAACGCAGCCGTTGTCAGCCGCCACATTCGTCAGGGATAAGATTATGCACAAGGGAAGGGACGATCAGGGCTTGATGGTGCGCATGATCGGGTTTTGCAGCGAGATCAGGGTTTCGGTTGACTGAATTTCATCAATGGTCTGGATCTTGTTGATCAGCACCTGCTGCAGGGCATCGATTGACCGGCACATCACCTTAATAAAGATGCTGTAGTGACCGGTGGTGTACCAGGCTTCAACCACCTCATCCAGCGCATCCAGTTTGCTCAGCGCCGCCGGATAGTCACGCGCGCTCTTCAGGATAATGCCGATAAAGCAGCAGACATCAAACCCCAGCTGGCGCGGATCAATATCCACCCGCGTGCCGAGGATAATACCCGCCTGCTTCATCTTCTCCACGCGCACATGAATGGTGCCGGGACTGACGTTAAACTGCTTTGCCAGCTCGGCGTAAGCGGTGCGCGCATTCTCCAGCAGGGCATTCAGAATGCCGCGATCCAGATTGTCGAGCTGCAGATGTTCGGCCATGGCCATCCTCGTTGTGGGTCTGCTTAAGTGAACAAGGGTGAATGTGCAGCAAAATAGTGGTTCAGGCAACTCCCGGCAGCGACGGGCGCCGCTGCCGGGTTGCTTAGCGTTTGCGCCAGACGGTGACCTGCGCCAGCGTATGCTGGAACTTGCGGGCCGTTTCGCGGATCACGAACGGCACATCCTGCGGTTCATCGATCAGCTCGAAGTCGGCGGCCAGCAGCCGTTGCAGCGCCTGCAGGGTCGTCAGGGCTTCTCCGTTTTCCCGCACGCCGCCCAGCCAGTTCTCTTTCGGCGTGAAATCTTCCAGCCAGGTGTAAGGCGATGAGAGCAGCAGAATGCCGCCCGGACGCAGCATCGGCGTCACATCCTGCAGGAAGCGCGCGGGCTGACGCAGACGATCGATCAGATTGGAGGCAAGCACCAGATCGTAACCGGCCGGTTGCGGCTTCAGATTGCAGGCGTCCCCCTGCACAAAGCGGATTCGCTGCGCCAGATCGCTCTCCAGATCGAAATCTTTCAGGCGAACCTGACGATACTCGACCAGATCGCCCTCCTGAGGCAGGAGATAGCGGAAATCTTCACCGCTGGTCAGCTGCAGCGCCACATCAATGAAACGCGCCGAGTAGTCCATGCCGGTGACGCGTTCAAAGTGGCGGGCCAGTTCGAAACTGGCGCGTCCGGTCGCGCAGCCGATATCCAGGGCGTCGCCCCGGGCGCGGGTGTAATTCAGCGCCAGCTTCACCAGGCTTTCGGCATAGTTTTCCACGCCGAAATAGCGCGGGCCATACTGGAAGTCGAGATACTGCGACACCATGGCGTCAGATTCATACGGATTCAGCGCCATGCTCTCCCTGTGCCCGGACACCACATAGCGGAAACCGGCATGCTGGAAGAAGTGGCGGCGAAACGCATAGCGTGCCGATTTCAGGGCTTCGTTGCCGGTGGATATCCAGCTGCCCCCTTTGATCAGCGAGTGCTTGCCATCGAACGTCGGCGTCGAGAAATCGTCGTAAAGCGGATGGACCCGGAAGCCTTCGAAGCCGTTAATTGGCGTAGTGGTCCACTGCCAGACGTTGCCGACGATATCGAAGAAGTCGCCCTGGGCGAACAGATCGACCGGTGACGAGGAGGCCCAGTAAGCCAGGTTAATGTTGCCCGGTGCCTGCTCCCAGTGCGGCTGGTCGCCGGCAACCTGTTCGCGCAGCTGAGTCCACTCCGCTTCGCAGGGAAGCTGAATCGCCAGCCCCGTCTGCTCTGCTTTCCAGCGGCAGAAGGCGGCGGCTTCCAGCTGATTGACCTCGGCAGGCCAGTCCCAGGGCATGGCCACCTCTTCACACATCAGACGCAGTTTCAGCTGATCGGGCATCGCAGGTGTGCCAACCCAGAAGGTGGGCATCTCTGCTTTGGCAAACTGACACCAGCCCCAGCCTTCATCATCCCACCAGCGACGATCCTGATATCCTCCCGCCTCGACGAAGGCCAGAAATTCTGCGTTGCTGACCAGCATTTTGCTCGCCTGGAACGGCTGCAGCGTAATCTGCTGGCGGCCATACTCATTATCCCAGCCGTAGGTGTCGTCAGTTTTACCCAGCGTGACCGTGCCGCCGGGCATCGGCAGCAGGGCGTTGGCCGGAACAGCCTGACGCTGGTGGCGCGCCAGCGGACAGATGGGCCATGCGGACTGCGGCTTAACCCACTCAATCGGAAGCTGGCGGATCAGCACGCTGGAGGTTTCCAGATGAATGCGCTCATGCTCGATGCCCATCAGGATCACCCAGGCCGGACTTTCCCAGTCGATCGGCAGAGTCAGCGGCATGGTCTGGATGAGATCGCTGACCAGGGCTTTCACACGTCCCCGGTATTCACGCACTTCATCGACGGTGGGCCAGTCGTAGTGACTGTCATTGAGATCGTCCCAGCTCATCTCATCCACCCCAATCGCCATCATCGCTTCGATGCGATCGTTCAGACGCGCGTCGATGAGACGTCCGGCCATCAGCTTATTAATGTAGAAGGTCGCCGTGTGACCGAAATAGAAAATCAGGGGGTGGCGCAGCGGAATGGCTTTAGTGAACCAGGCCTGCGGATCCGCCAGACAGGTAAACAGACTCTCATACTGCTCCCAGGTCTGATGGAAATAGGCCAGCAAATCGGCACGTTTTTGTTCGCTATTCTGGCCGGAGAGCAATAACGTCCGCGTAGGTGCAGGCAGATCGCGGTGGGGTTGAGCAAGCGTCACAGGAAGCTCCAGATTGCTGAGTAAGTGAAACGGTAATTCACTATAGCAAAGAAGCTTTTCTGCCAGATGACTTAGAGCCTGCCCGTCAGGCTATTTTATTTGCCACTCTGAACCTGGGCAGTGCTCACAATCCTCACGTACTCCGTGTACGCTCCGGTTGTTCCGCGCTGTCCGTGTCCAGACTGCCTGCAACAATTACGCCTGTCGGGACAGGCTCTTAACGGCGCCAGTGGCGCAGAAGGCGGCTTTTCATGCCGGTATCAAAACGCCAGATATGGTCGAAGATGCGCAGAATACCGGGTTTCCCGTGGGCCGACATGGCCACCGCGTGAAAACGTTGCTGATTGTGTCGCTGGCGCTGTTTTATCGCCCCGATCACCTCTTCCGGCAGACGCTGGGCGATGAAATCGGAGACGATGACCGCATCCGCTTCCTGCCACAGTGCGCCCTCCATCCGGTTCACCACCGAGGAGAGGCAGGCGGCCAGATCGGTGCCGCCACGAAAGCGCTGACTGAGAAAGCGAATCGCCTGTTCCAGCCCATCTTCCCCGGTCAGCTCGTAGCCGATGACTTCATGGGCAAACAGCATGATGTAGCAGCGACGCCGGTCGGCCAGCGCGACTTTCAGCAGCGCCAGACAAAACGCTTTTGCGCAGCGCTCGTTGAAGCCCCCCATGGAGCCGGAGGTATCTACGCAGACGATAAACGGCCCGCGGGGCTGCTCCTCATGCTGCTGATGGCTGGCTGGCCGCATCGTCACTTTTTCGTGCCAGGCCTCGCCCTGCAGACGGTAGGTCAGCAGCCGTTTCTCAACCAGGCGCCGGTAAAACTCCAGCTCCAGTTCGCTGATGCTCAGCGCGGCTAACTCCGGCGGCAGCAGACGCAGCACGTCATCGCTCTGATGAATGCCGCTCACCTCTTCCGGCACGGACGCGGGCTCCTGCACCAGATGGTGAAAGGCCTCCATCGGGGCATCCTGTGACGGCACCGATTTAGCCTCCCGACTGCGGCCCAGCTGCTGTGCCAGCTTCAGCAGCTCCGGTTGCTGCGCGAGAAAATCACCATATTGCAGCATCAGCTGATAGTCGCCGGGCTGCAGTGACGCTTTGCTCATGTCCCATAACCGGCCTGCCGCCGCTTCTTCATCGTCGCCCAGGATCGGGGCCAGCTGACCGCTCAGCGCCATGCGCTGCTGCAGCTCCG
Organism: Pantoea sp. ARC270; assembly: GCF_003236725.1. NCBI lineage: Bacteria > Pseudomonadati > Pseudomonadota > Gammaproteobacteria > Enterobacterales > Erwiniaceae > Pantoea > Pantoea sp. ARC270. The sequence continues at coordinate 13,490 of NZ_PUGA01000014.1, read as the reverse complement.
CCAGCAGGCGTTCGCGCTGCTGCTCCAGCAGCTGCTGATTCAGGGTCAGGGTCTGTAAGGTCAGACTCAGCCGCCAGCGCTGCAGAAAAAGCTGGTGCTGCGCGCTGCTGAGATGGTGGATATCGGTGTGCTGCAACAGCCGGTTCGCTTCATCCAGGAAGGGCGAAGGCAGGCTTTGCAGCGCCTGAAGCGTCGCATCCAGCTGGTGGATAAATTCACGATCGCTGAGGAGCTGAACCCGCTGAAAGAGCTGAAACTCCTCTGCCAGCGTGGCCGGAACCGGGGTGGCTTTGAGTTCCGCGTTGATCTCGGCCCGCCAGCGCGGCACATCGCGCAGCAGCGTTTTTTTCAGCCCGGGAAACTTTTCAAAAAACAGCGCAAGCTGTGGGGAGGCCAGCAGGGCGACGATCAGCTCTTCAATCAGTTCGGTCTCCCCCACCGAGAGCAGGGTGCTGAGCGTCTCCACGGAGATCATTTACGCGCCTGTTTCAGCTGCTCTGCCACATCCTGCAGGCTGGTTTCGACCCGCGCCAGCCAGTCGTCGCTGATAAACAGGCAGCGCTGATGCTGACTGAAGAGATGCCGCTGGGTGCGCAGTTCACTCTCCAGTGCATCCAGCGCCTCGGTAATCTCACCGGGCAGCGGCTCGCTGTTGCTGACGCCGGGCAGGGTCAGCCGCGACGACTGCAGGCTGACATCGCGGATCGCCAGGCAGTGCTGCGCATCCACCTGAAGATCCAGGCTCTGAGCAAAGCCGATGCCGTTGAGCTTGCCGCGCACCTCGCCCCCTTTCTGCAGCCACTGGTTCAGCGCATCACGCGCGATGACCAGGTGAGTAACCTGCATATCGTGCAGCATCAGCGGCTTTTGCAGCATCAGCGTCAGTTGCTCGTCGGTGAGGCTTTCGGGCATATCGTAGTGCGGCTTGCGGCTGAACATGCCGCTGTGCTTCTCCAGCGTGATGGCCTGCGCCACGCTCTGCTGTTGCTGCAGCGCCAGACGACGGGCTTTGATCTGATGCAGTTTCAGCAGCATCGGCTGCTGCTGCCAGGCGTGTTGTGTCATCAGCTGGTCGATTTCGCGTTCCAGCAGCTGCATGGACGCCACGTCGTGCCAGAGGCAATCTTTCAGCAGGATCAGGTCTATCGGCGCAATCGCGCTGCGTCCGCTGTAAAAGGCGCTGGCCTGTAACAGGTGAATGGCTTTTTTCCAGCGACGATCGGAAATGTAGGGGGCGGCAGGCTGGCTCTCCAGCTGCTGACGCAGCTGATAGATCAGCTCGAAAACGGCATCCGGCAGGCCCACCTGGCTGATGCTGAGCTGCCACTGCGCATACTCCTCATCACTGATGCGCAGAGATTCCGCCACCGGATTGGCGTGTTCATCCTGCTGGTGAGTCAGCATGCTGCGGAAGTTCTGCTTCTCATGCACGTTATCCAGCCACAGGCGGATCAGCATCCGGTCATAGAGCGCCTCAAGACCGCTGTCCGCTTCCGGGAGTTCATTGGAGGCGGTGACCAGCAGACGCATCGGGATGGTCTCTTCGCTGTCGCCATTGCGGAAGCGGCGTTCGTTGATGGCGGTCAGCAGGGTATTCAGAATCGCCGGGCCGGCTTTCCAGATCTCATCCAGAAACACAATCTCTGCGTCGGGCAGATACCCTTTAGTGAGGCGCTGATAGCGCCCTTCATCCTTCAGCGCCTGAATAGAGAGCGGGCCAAACACCTCTTCCGGCGTCGAGAAACGGGTCATCAGATATTCAAAGGCGCGGGCGTGCTGAAAGGCATATTTGAGGCGGCGTGCTATCAGGCTCTTGGCGATGCCGGGCGGGCCCAGCAGGAACACGCTTTCACCGCTCAGCGCCGCCAGCAGGCAAAGGCGAATGGCATGATGCCGCTCATACAATCCTTTTTCTAACGCATTGCTCAGGCGAGAAATTCTTTCTGCCAAAAGATGGGGTTGAGCCATAATCACTTCAATGTCCTTACGATCGACGGGCCGCCGCGCTTAAGCAAGCGCCTTACTCTATAGATCATCATGCGTGAAAGCGTTGATAGCTGTCAGCTTTTTTGTATCAGAAGGTTTGCCTGCTATCACGCGGTATCCACTGACATTTTACCGCCTGAAGCGCCCCCGTTATCCGGCGAGCAAGGCGAAGCGGGTATAGGAATTTTCACCAATACGTGCATACTGTGCGCTTTTTGATGGCCTGAGCGAGGGGTGTTTGCGCCTCTCAGACTCCAACAAAAGATAACTCTATGAGCTCAGATAATAAGCAGTCCCTTCCCGGATTAACGCTGGCCGCGATTGGTGTTGTTTACGGGGATATCGGCACCAGTCCGCTCTATACCCTGCGTGAATGTCTCTCCGGACAGTTTGGTTTCGGCGTTGAACGGGAAGCGGTGTTTGGCTTTCTGTCGCTGATTTTCTGGCTGCTGGTGCTGGTGGTCTCACTCAAATATATCAGTTATGTGATGCGCGCCGACAACGCCGGAGAGGGCGGTATTCTGACCCTGATGTCGCTGGCGGGCCGCCACACCGGTGCGCGCGCCACGGCGGTGCTGGTGATCATGGGACTGATTGGCGGCAGCTTCTTCTACGGGGAGGTGGTGATCACACCGGCCATTTCGGTGATGTCCGCGATTGAGGGCCTGGAGATTGCCGCGCCGTCACTGGATCCTTTTATTGTGCCGATGTCGATTGCGGTGCTGACGCTGCTGTTTGTGATTCAGAAACATGGCACCGGTATGGTGGGCAAACTGTTCGCGCCCGTGATGCTGATCTGGTTCCTGGTGCTGGCGGTCCTGGGAGCCTGCGGCATCATGAAAAACCCGGAAGTGCTGCACGCACTCAATCCCGCCTATGCCATTGAGTTCTTCCTGCACTACAAGTCGGTCTCGTTCTTCGCGCTGGGCGCCGTCGTGCTGGCGATTACCGGCGTGGAGGCACTCTATGCGGATATGGGCCACTTCGGCAAAGTGCCGATCCGGCTGGCCTGGTTCTCGGTGGTGCTGCCGTCGCTGGTGCTGAACTACTTTGGTCAGGGCGCGCTGCTGCTCAGCGATCCGAAAGCGATTAAAAACCCCTTCTTTCTGCTGGCCCCGGACTGGGCGCTGATCCCGATGCTGATTCTGGCGACGCTGGCCACCGTTATCGCCTCACAGGCGGTTATCTCTGGCGTCTTCTCGCTGACGCGTCAGGCGGTGCGACTGGGCTATCTGCCTGGGATGCGTATCATCCACACCTCTGAGCGCGAGTCGGGTCAGATCTATATTCCGGCCATCAACTGGGTGCTCTATTTCGCCGTGCTGATTGTGATTATCAGCTTTGAGCATTCGAGTAACCTGGCGGCGGCCTACGGTATCGCCGTAACCGGCACCATGGTGCTGACCTCGATCCTCGTCTGCACCGTGGCCATTAAAAACTGGCACTGGCAAAAGCTGGCCGTCGGCCTCATCCTGGTGCTGCTGCTGTTTATCGACGTGCCGCTGTTTACCGCCAACCTGGTGAAAATCTTCTCCGGTGGCTGGCTGCCGCTCTGCCTCGGTCTGGTGATGTTTATCATTATGACGACGTGGAAAAGCGAGCGTTTCCGCCTGCTGCGTCGCATGCATGAGCACGGTAATTCCCTGGAGGCGATGATCGCCTCGCTGGAGAAGTCGCCGCCGGTTCGCGTGCCGGGCACCGCGGTCTATATGTCGCGTGCGCTGAATGTGATTCCGTTCGCCATGCTGCATAACCTCAAGCACAACAAGGTATTGCATGAGCGCGTGGTGCTGCTGACGCTGAGAACGGAAGATGCGCCCTACGTTCACAACGTGCGGCGTGTGACGATTGAGCAGCTCTCACCGACCTTCTGGCGGGTGGTCGCCAGTTACGGCTGGCGTGAAACGCCTAACGTTGAGGAGATTTTCCATCGCTGCGGGCTGGAAGGGCTGAACTGCCGCATGATGGAGACGTCGTTCTTCATGTCGCACGAGTCGCTGATCATCGGCAAACGCCCCTGGTATCTGCGCCTGCGCGGCAAACTCTTCCTGGCGCTGCAGCGCAACGCACTGCGCGCACCAGACCAGTTCGAGATCCCGCCAAACCGGGTTATCGAGCTGGGCACCCAGGTCGAGATTTGACGGGTCGCGCCCGCCTTATGGGGTGGGCGCGGACCAGCGCAGCGTGACGCACAGGCCGCTGCCGGGACGCTGGCTGAAGCTCACCTGCATCCCGTGCAGCTGGGCAATATTACGCACAATCGAGAGTCCCAGTCCGCTGCCACTCTTCTCCTGACCGGGCGGTCGCCAGAAACGTTCACCAAGACGCTGGCGGTCGGCTTCACTCAATCCCTCGCCGTTATCCTCCACCGCCAGGCTGTTCGCCTGTAACCGCACATCAACTTCACTGCCTGCTGGCGTATAACGAATGGCGTTATCCAGCAGATTACGCACCAGCAGTGACAGCAGCAGCGCATGCCCCTGAATCTGCGGATCGGCGTCGGCATGCAGCCGCAGCGTCACGCCCGCTTTATCCGCCAGCGGCAGCTGGGCGGCCAGCGTCTCCTGAACCGTGCGCTTCAGCGCCACCGGCCCGAAGGCACTGCGCGCATCGTCGGCTTCCACCCGCGAGAGCGTCAGCAGCTGATCCACCAGCCGCGTGGCGCGCAGGATCCCCGCATCCAGCTGCTGCAGCGCATGGGTGCGCATCACCTCATCATCCGCCGTCAGCTGAATGACCTCGCTTTGCACCTGCAGTGCAGCCAGCGGACTGCGCAGCTCGTGCGCCGCATCGGCGGTAAAGCGCCGTTCGCGCTGCATCATGGCGCTGATGCGGCGGAAGAGGCCATTCAGCGCCACCATCAGCGGCTGGACCTCTTTCGGCACCCGCCCGGCCTGCAGCGGCGTATCATCATCGGGCGCGCGCTGCGCCAGCTGCTTCGCCAGCCTCTTCAGCGGGCGCAGTTCAGACCAGACCAGCCCCATCAGCAGCAGCAACATAAACGGCAGCGCGATCAACCAGGGCAGCACGCTCGCTTTCATCACGTCCTGCGTCATGTCATCCCGGTATTCCAGCTCCTGGCCGACCACCACACGAAACTGCTTGTCGGGAGTGGTGAGCCAGACAAACCGCCAGCGATCATCATCATTCGTGAGCTGACCTTCATGGAATCCCTGAGACGCTGCGTCGAACGGCAGATAGCGGCCATTATCCCCATCGTTCATCACCTGCCTGCCGTCATGCGTGAAGACGGCAAATGCCAGGGCGTCGTCATCCTGTTCGCCGCGATGGTGGTGCAGGATCGCTTTGGTTTTTGGCAGCGTGGTGTTCTCCAGCGTCGAAAAATCCAGTGTCAGCAGACGCTTTGCCAGCAGCATCTGCTGGGTATCGAAGAGTTCATCCAGGGTTTCACGCGTCTGATGCCAGGCACTGAGGCTGGCACTGACCCAGCAGAGAGCGACCAGCAGCACAAAACCGATGCCAAGCCGCAGAAACAGGCTCATTGATCGCATTCGGCGGCTCCCAGGGTATAGCCGACGCCGTGCAGCGTGCGGATGAACTGACTGCCCAGTTTTTTACGCAGATGATGGATATGCACCTCCACCGCATTGCTGGAGACATCGGCATCCCAGCTGTAGAGCTTCTCCTCCAGCTGGCTGCGCGTCAGTACCCGGCCGGGGTTTCGCATAAACAGCTCCAGCAGCGCCAGCTCCCGGCTTTTCAGCGCAATGGTTTCCCCCTCACGCATCACGCTGTGACCGCCGGGGATCAGCACCACATTGCCGTGACGAAGTTCAGGCTGAAGCTGACCGTGCCGGCGGCGAATCAACGCCTGCAGGCGCGCGGCCACCTCGGTCAGGGCAAAAGGTTTACACAGATAGTCATCGGCGCCCTGCTGCAGCCCTTCGACCCGCTGATCGAGCGCATCGCGCGCGGTCAGGATTAACACCGGAACATCTTTGCCCTGCTGCCGCCACTGTCGCAGAATATCGAGCCCGTCGCGTTCGGGCAGAGAGAGATCCAGAATCACCGCATCCCAGGGGGCCGCGTCCAGCGCGTTAAAGCCCGCCTCACCGGAGGTAAACCAGTCAACGCTGAAGCCCAGCCTGCTCAGCCCTGCCTTAATACCGTCACCAATTAAGCGATCGTCTTCAATCAGTAAAATACGCATGATGTCTCCCTGTTCCGATAGCGTTTTATACGAAGCCCCCTCCTGCTTGTACAGCGGATTCCGGCAAATATCGTCTATTTTTAATGCTTAAGAAGCTGTTAAGAACTCTGTGGTCAACTGAGCCTGTTCCACCCGGACCGACCACTAAAAAAGGGGTACACCATGAAAAAGCACGCTGCTATTCTGACCGTCGTTATGCTGGCTTCCGCGCCGGTTTTTGCTGCACAGCAGGGCGGATTTGTTGATCCCAGTGCGCCCGCCGCACAGACGAAGGCTGCCGCTGGCCAGGGCGGTTTTCGTGCCGACCAGACCAGTGTGGTGACGGTGAAGCAGGCAGAAGAGATGAAAGATGACAGCTGGATCACCGTGCGCGGCAAGCTGGAGAAACAGATCGGCGATGAAGATTATCTGTTTCGCGACCAGACCGGCACGATGAAAGTTGAAATCGACCACAAGCACTGGAACGGCCAGACCATCTCACCGAAAGACAATGTTGAGCTGACGGGTGAGCTGGATAAAGATTTCAACAGCATTGAGATGGACGTCAAACAGGTTAAGAAACTGCCTTAATCTTTTTTTCAGGCCCGCGCCTCTCCCGGCGCGGGACGCTTTCCTCCTCTGTCCATCTCCTCTCTGTCTGGTGCTGAACCCTTGCTGCCCGTTTTTTCCGGCGTTAAGTTTGCCAGCCGCCTGAGACTGCCTTCACGATCCTTTTTTCATCCCCTCTCCTGCCCTAATTCAAATTCTCGCCCGCGTAAGCGAAACGTTTCGATAGCGATCACAGATTTCTTCTTTGCCGGTTGAGTTGATGGCGGCATTTCATACACTCCTGTCAGCGAAACGTTTCGCTGTGGAGTGAAAAGATGAAAAAAGGTCGCCTGTTAAACGCTGAACTCTCTCATGTGATTGCCCGCCTGGGACACACGGATACGCTGACGATTGCGGATGCTGGCCTGCCGATTCCGGCCGGTCCGCAGCGTATTGATCTGGCGCTCACGCCGGGTACGCCCGATTTTATGCAGGTGGTGAATGCGGTTGCCCTGGAGATGCAGGTAGAAAGCGCCCTGATGGCGGAGGAGATTCAGCAGCACAATCCGCCTCTTCACCGTGCGCTGATTGCCGCACTCGAAGCCCTGCAGCAGCAGCAGGGGAACGTCATCACCATCCGCTACCTTTCGCATGAACAGTTCAAACAACACACGCAGCGTAGCCAGGCGGTCATTCGCAGCGGGGAGTGCTCTCCGTTTGCCAATGTCATCCTCAGCGCCGGTGTGACCTTCTGAGGCCGCTATGCAACCTTTACTGCAACTCGACGGCATTGAAAAATCCTTTCCAGGGGTGAAAGCCCTTAAGGGTGCTTCGCTGAATGTCCGCGCAGGTCGCGTGATGGCGCTGGTCGGAGAGAACGGCGCAGGCAAGTCCACCATGATGAAAGTCCTGACCGGGATCTACCAGTATGATGCCGGTACGCTGCGCTGGCTCGGCAAAGAGACCCGCTTCAGTGGGCCGAAAGCGTCGCAGGAAGCGGGCATTGGCATCATCCATCAGGAACTGAACCTGATCCCGCAGTTAACCGTGGCGGAGAACATTTTTCTTGGTCGCGAATATGTCAGCCGGTTTGGCCGCATTCAGTGGCAACGCATGTATGCCGAAGCCGACGCGCTGCTCAAACGCCTCAATCTGCGCTTCAGCAGCCACAAGCTGGTGGGCGAGCTGTCGATTGGCGATCAGCAAATGGTCGAAATCGCCAAAGTGCTGAGCTTTGAATCGCAGGTGATCATCATGGATGAGCCGACCGACGCGCTGACCGACACCGAAACGCTGTCGCTGTTCCGGGTGATCAATGAGCTGAAAGCGCAGGGCTGCGGCATCGTCTACATCTCGCATCGCATGAAAGAGATCTTTGAGATCTGCGATGACGTCACGGTGTTCCGTGACGGGCAGTTTATTGCGGAGCGTCCGGTCAGCGCGCTGACCGAAGAGAGCCTGATCGAGATGATGGTCGGGCGCAAACTGGAAGATCAATATCCCCGTCTGGATCAGGCGCCCGGCGACGTGCGCCTGAAAGTGGAAAACGTCAGCGGACCGGGCGTGGATAAGGTCAGCTTCAGCCTGCGCAAAGGCGAAATTCTGGGTATCTCCGGCCTGATGGGCGCGGGCCGTACCGAACTGATGAAGGTGCTTTACGGCGCGCTGCCGCGCCACGAAGGCAAACTGTGGCTCAGCGGCCGCGAAGTGGTAACGCGTTCGCCACAGGATGGGCTGGCTAACGGCATCGTCTATATCTCCGAGGATCGTAAGCGCGACGGCCTGGTGCTGGGCATGTCGGTAAAAGAGAACATGTCGCTGACGGCGTTGCGTTATTTCAGTCGCGGCAGCGGGTCACTGAAGCACGCGGCAGAGCAGCTGGCGGTCGGCGATTTTATCCGGCTGTTCAATGTGAAAACGCCCTCAATGGAGCAGCCGATTGGCCTGCTTTCCGGGGGTAATCAGCAGAAAGTGGCGATTGCCCGCGGACTGATGACCCGGCCCAACGTACTGATTCTGGACGAACCGACCCGCGGTGTGGATGTCGGCGCGAAGAAAGAGATCTATCAACTGATTAACCAGTTCAAGGCCGAAGGGCTGAGCATCATCCTCGTTTCCTCGGAAATGCCGGAAGTGCTGGGCATGAGCGACCGGATTCTGGTGATGCATGAAGGCCGTATCAGCGGCGAATTTACCCGGGAAGACGCCACTCAGGAACATCTGATGGCCGCCGCCGTAGGCAAGCAACACAGCGAGGATTTAGTGGTATGACAACCCAAACGTTACCTGCCAGCCGCCGCTGGTTTAGCAAAAGCTGGTTACTGGAGCAGAAGTCGCTGATTGCGCTGATGGTGCTAATCGCCGTGGTCGCCAGTCAGAGTCCGAACTTCTTTACCGTCGCGAACCTGTTCAACATCCTGCAGCAGACCTCGGTGAATGCCATTATGGCGGTCGGGATGACGCTGGTGATCCTGACTTCCGGTATCGACCTCTCTGTGGGATCGCTGCTGGCACTGACCGGTGCGGTAGGCGCGTCGCTGGTGGGTATGGAGGTCAATGCCCTGGTGGCGGTGGCGGCTTCGCTGGCGCTGGGGGCGGCAATCGGTGCCCTGACCGGCACCATCGTGGCGCGCGGCAGGGTACAGGCGTTTATTGCCACGCTGGTCATGATGCTGCTGTTACGCGGCGTTACCATGGTCTATACCGACGGCAGCCCGATTAACACCGGATTCAGCGCCAATGCCGATTTGCTGGGCTGGTTTGGTATTGGTCGCCCGCTGGGTGTGCCTGCACCGGTCTGGCTGATGGCGCTGGTCTTTATCGCCGCCTGGTACATGCTGCAGCATACCCGCCTGGGCCGTTATATCTATGCGCTGGGCGGTAACGAAGCGGCTACCCGTCTCTCCGGCATCAATGTGAATCGCGTCAAAATCATCGTCTATTCACTGAGTGGCATGCTGGCGGCGCTGGCGGGCACGATTGAAGTGGCCCGTCTCTCTTCGGCACAGCCTACTGCGGGCACCGGCTATGAGCTGGATGCGATTGCCGCGGTGGTGCTGGGTGGCACCAGTCTGGCGGGCGGTAAAGGGCGTATTTTCGGCACGCTGATCGGTGCGCTGATCCTCGGCTTCCTGAACAACGGCCTGAACCTGATGGGCGTCTCTTCTTACTACCAGATGATCGTTAAAGCGGTAGTCATCCTGCTGGCGGTGCTGGTGGATAATAAAAGCAGTAAATAACTCTGACCTTACACAGGATAATAAGATGAAAAAGTTAACCGCACTGGCCATCATCCTTGGCGCAACCCTCAGTACCAGCGCCATGGCAAAAGAGACCATCGCTCTGGTGGTTTCGACCCTGAATAACCCCTTCTTCGTTTCGCTGAAAGAGGGTGCGCAGAAAGAAGCCGATAAGCTGGGCTACAACCTGGTGGTGCTGGATTCACAAAACAATCCGGCGAAAGAGCTGGCAAACGTGCAGGATCTGACGGTGCGCGGCACTAAACTGCTGCTGATCAACCCTACCGACTCGGATGCTGTAGGCAATGCCGTGAAGATGGCTAATCAGGCGAACATCCCGGTCATCACACTGGATCGCGTCGCGTCACAGGGCAAAGTTGTCAGCCATGTCGCCTCCGATAACCGGTTCGGCGGTAAAATGGCCGGTGACTTCATCGCCAAAAAAGTCGGTGAAAACGCGAAAATTATTGAGCTGCAGGGCATTGCCGGGACCTCCGCGGCCCGTGAACGTGGCGAAGGTTTCAAACAGGCTGCCGATGCGCATAAGTTCCAGATCCTCGCCAGCCAGCCCGCTGACTTTGACCGCACCAAAGGGCTGAACGTTATGCAGAACCTGCTGCAGGCCCACCCGGATGTGCAGGCCGTCTTCGCGCAGAACGATGAAATGGCTCTGGGTGCTCTGCGCGCGCTGCAGACCGCCGGTAAAACCGGTGTGATCGTGGTCGGTTTTGACGGCACGGCGGATGGCGTGAAAGCGGTAGAAAGTGGCAAACTGTCTGCGACCGTGGCACAGATGCCGGACAAAATTGGCATGATCGGCGTGGATACCGCTGATAAAGTGCTGAAGGGTGAAAAAGTGCAGGCGATCAATCCGGTCGACCTGAAGCTGGTCACTCAATAACTCAAAGAAAAGCAGGGCACCGCGCCACCCTTCCGGTGGCGCACTTATTCCGGACTCCCCTAATGAGCAAAAACGCAAAACTGGCCGTTCTTGGCAGCATTAACGCTGACCACATCCTTAATCTGGCGCACTTTCCTCGTCCCGGTGAAACGGTGATCGGGCAGAATTATCAGATTGCGTTTGGCGGTAAAGGTGCGAATCAGGCGGTTGCCGCCGGTCGCGCAGGCGCCGATATCGCCTTTATCGCCTGTGTGGGCGCTGACGACATGGGTGAACGGATTCGTCAGCAGCTGGCGCAGGACAATATTGATACCACCCCGGTTGAAGTAGTTTCGGGTGAGTCCACCGGCGTGGCGATGATTTTCGTTAACGGTGACGGCGAAAACAGTATCGGTATCTACGCCGGTGCCAACGCGGCGTTAACGCCTGCCTGTGTGGCGCGTCATCAGCCGGTCATTGCTGCAGCCGATGCGCTTCTTATGCAGCTGGAGTCACCGCTGGAGAGCGTCCTGGCCGCGGCCACGTTTGCCCGACAGCATCAGACCCAGGTGATTCTCAATCCGGCCCCGGCCACCCCGCTCTCTGACGACCTGCTGGCGCTGGTCGACATTATTACGCCGAATGAGACCGAAGCGGAGAGCCTGACCGGCATCGCCGTCAACAGCGATGAAGATGCTGCCCGCGCCGCGGCAGTGTTACATGCAAAGGGCATCGGCACGGTGTTGATTACGCTGGGGCGCCGCGGCGTCTGGCTGAGCGAACAGGGTGAGGGCCAGCGCATTGCAGGCTTCAGCGTGAAGGCGATCGATACTATCGCGGCGGGCGATACCTTTAATGGTGCGTTTATTACCGCGCGACTGGAGCAGAAGCCGATCGGTGAGGCCGTACGATTTGCCCACGCCGCCGCCGCGATTGCCGTGACCCGCTCGGGTGCACAGCCCTCCGTGCCGTGGCGCGCGGAGATCGATGAATTTTTGCAGCAGCAGGGCTAAGCGCTTGAGTACCATGAAAGATGTCGCTCGCCTGGCGGGCGTCTCTACCTCCACCGTCTCGCACGTCATCAACAACAATCGCTTTGTCAGTGAAGGCGTGCGGGAAAAAGTCGAGCAGGCGATACGTCATCTGAATTACGCCCCCTCGGCACTGGCGCGCAGTCTGAAGATCAACCAGACCCACACGATAGGCATGCTGCTGACCACCAGTAGTAACCCGTTCTATGCGGAGGTGGTGCGGGGCGTCGAAGAGAGCTGCTATCAGCGTGGCTACAGCCTGATCCTCTGTAACACCGCCGGGGATGAGGAGCGGATGAACCGTAGCCTTGAGACGCTGATGCAAAAGCGCGTCGACGGCTTACTGATTATGTGCACCGAAAGTCACCTCCCTTCCGCAGACATTCTGAATCGCTATCCCTCTATCCCGGCCGTCATGATGGACTGGGCGCCATTTGAAGGGCGTGGTGACATTATTCAGGATAACGCGCTGCTGGGAGGCGAACTGGCAACTCAGCATCTTATCGACAGCGGCTATACCCGCATCGCCTGTATCGCCGGCCCGCAGGATAAAACTCCAGCCCGCATGCGTCTGCAGGGGTATCGCAACGCCATGACAAAAAGCGGCCTTGAGATTCTGCCGGGCTACGTGGTGAGCGGTGACTTTGAATTTCAGGGCGGTTACAACGGGATGGTAGAGCTGCTGGCACTGGACACGCCACCGGATGCGGTGTTCACCAGCAACGACGCCATGGCGGTCGGCGTTTACCATGCGCTCTATCAGGCCGGACTGCAGGTTCCACAGCAGATGGCGGTCATGGGCTATGACGATATCGAACTGGCGCGCTATCTTTCTCCGCCACTGAGTACCGTTCATCAGCCAAAAGATGCCCTGGGCGAACTGGCGATAGACACCTTAATCCACCGTCTCAGCGATCCCGACGCCAGCCAGCAGACGCTGGTGCTGACGCCGGAACTCGTGGTGCGTGGGTCGGCTTAAGACTTTTTCTTCCTGTCGCGATTGGTGATCAGGTTACGTCCATCCCCGTTTTTCAGCAGCATAAAGGTCAGCCCGGAGAAGACGGTTATCACGCCCATGGTCAGAAATGTGGCGTGAAACTGTGAAATGGTGCTGGTTTCAAACTCCTGATAGAAGCGCAGTACCGCGGCGCTGACGGCCACACCAAAACTGATCGCTAACTGCTGCGTCACGGCCAGCACGCTGTTGCCGCCGCTGGCGTTGTCATCATCCAGATCGGCCAGCGTGATCGTATTCATGGCAGTGAACTGTGTCGACATGGCCATGCCGAGAATAAACAGCGGCAGTAACAGCACAATAATGCTCTCAGCAGGCGACTGCAGGGAGAAGCTGGCGATCAGAATGCCAATGATGGCGGTAATGCCGACCAGCAGGCGGCGGTATCCCAGCCAGCGCAGCAGCTGGGTCACCGTGGATTTCGCCAGGATAGAGCCTATCGCGGTGGGAGCCATCATGCAGCCTGCGATAATCGCTGAATAGCCAAAACCGACCTGCAACATCAGTGGCATTAAAAAGGGCACGCAGCCCGTGCCGAGACGTGACGCGATGTTGCCACCGATGCCGACTGAGAAGGTGCGGGTTTTAAACATCGGCAGGCTGATCAGCGGTGAAGGGTGACGCCGGGCATGCACTATAT